>NZ_JBRJGU010000009.1:0-122587 GCF_053628655.1 Porphyrobacter sp. MBR-49 | reverse complement strand
AGCCATCCAAAGCCCTTCGTCTGGAAGGCGGACCCCGACGAAATCATCGCCGCACGTAACCGGGGGTTCCAAACGTTGGAGTCAATCCACTAGGCATGGGCATCGCCGCAGGGTCTGTTGGGCTGTCAGAGCTTATGCAGAAGGCGCCATCTACAGATCGGACTGAAAATAATGCTCAACCGGGCCAAGATTTGGTAGCCGTGTTGGAAAACCTAAAGCGCGCTTTAGATGCGGGTTTGATTGATCAGTCTGAGTTTATCGCCGCCAAGACGAAGGCGCTTGGTCTGTAGAATCCTTAGAGAATGGTTTCCTATGAAGCTGATTGAATGCACGAAATGCGGTAGCAACGAGCTATTTGACGAAAAAGGCTATGTCGTTTGTGCGTATTGCCGGTTAAAATTTGTTCCGAGTCCCGAAGACGTGTCAAAAAAAGGGGCTATAATATCGGTCTATGACGATATTCAGGAGCTTCTTGCAAAATGCACGAGCGATCCTGAAAATAGACGGCGTTACGCCAGCTTGATATTGGATTTGGACCCAACAAACACGGATGTTTTGCGATACTTAAGATAGGGGGGAATAGAATGAAGACGAAGGATATTTCCAATCAATACGGCATTGATCAGAACCTGTTCGAGAAATTTCTGAGAGAGTCGTCTGGCATACCGTCGTGGATTGGATTGATGGGGGGGTGTCGATTGATGACGAATATGTTGATGAAGCGGTCACGGGATTCCAGGCGTATTTAATAGATCATGAAGCGCGCGTAGCAGGTGATAACGCCGAGAAGCAGCGAATGGCCGAGCAGAAGGATCTTGCTGCCCAGCAGAAGCAGCAAGCATTAGCGGGTATGCTCATTACCTCCGGGTTCAGTTTTGATGGTTACAAGATCACGAAGTATTCTGGATATATCTCCGGCGACGACGTTGTTCAAATTGACCGAGGAAGTCAGGGCTTCTTTTCGAGTGTAACCGATGTGGGTGAAAGTCTTATGACTTCATTGGCAAGCATTAGGCGTAAAGCACTGACTGAACTTAAAGAAGCTGCTTTTGATCTTGGTTGCAACGCTGTAATTGGAGTTGACTTCGACTATCTGACGCTTGACCCAGAGACTGCTAATTCCGGCGGCGGGACATTGTATCTGCCATACGTCTTTGGTGTCACCGCTAACGGAAACGCGGTCATTATTGAGAAGAGCTAATCCCTCATTGAGTTTGTTGCAAAATTATCCGATACGAATCGCCGAACTGATTGGCTGGCTATGACGATCAAGAGCATCGAGAAAATTTTGTCGGCAAAATCCTTGGGCAAGCCGGGTGGGCAGATATATCGGACCATTTCATCTCTGCCCGCTGGCGTCACTTCCGAGAAAATTTCCTCGGAAGCGACGGCCAGAGGGTATGGATACCGGATCATGCACGGCAAGATCTACGTTTATGCACCAGATTGAGTGGCTCACTGGCAAAGTTGGGGGCTTAATTGGGGGCCTATGTCGATAGCGGAAGCTGACAACGATCTGATATAAAAAGATAAAAATATCTTTATTTGAGTCCCTCCTCCCGTGGATGGCTTAAGATGCGGATGATGGCCTGATTGGCTCCATCCGGGTGCGAGTGGGCAGTATGGTCTAGGACGTCCATCTTCACGGCATTACACAAACGCTATGGCGGCACTAAGCCCATTCCGATCGCATCAACCGCTCATTCACTCCGCTGCGACGGCAAGCTCCTCTGTCACCCCGCGAAAGTGCTCCAGCGCGGCTTCAAGGTTGTCGATGATTTCCTGAGCCAGCACGTCGGGCTCTGGCAGGCTGTCGATGTCTTCGAGGCTATCGTCCTTCAGCCAGAATATGTCGAGGTTTAGCTTGTCGCGCTCGACGAGCTCGTCGTAGGTGAAGCGGCGGAACCGCTCGGTCTCCTTGCGCTCATGGTAGCAAGCGACAAAGTCATCCAAGTCCGCGCTGGCCAGGCGCTTTGTCTTGAGCGTCTTGTGGACGTTGGTGCGGTAGTCATATACCCAGAGTTCCTTGGTCTGGGCTTCGCGCGAGGCAGGGCGCTTGTCGAAGAACAACACGTTTGCCTTCACACCGGGGCTATACCAGATGCCGGTCGGCAGGCGTAGCAGGGTGTGGAAGTTGAAGCCCTCTAGCAGTCGCTTCCTAATCCCCTCTCCGGCACGGTTCGCCTCGAAAAGCACGTTGTCAGGCAGCACCACTCCGGCACGTCCATTCGCTTCCATGATAGTCATGATGTGCTGGAGGAAGTTCAGCTGCTTGTTGGACGTTGTGAACTTGAATGGACTTGTACCGGTTTTGCGCCGGTCACTTGAGAGTTTAACACTCGATCAAGGAGACCGGCGAGATGATCAAACATACAGAAGAGTTCAAGCAGGAGGCGGTGCGCATTGCGCTGACCAGTGGGCTGTCGCGGAGGCGTGTGGCGTCGGATTTGGGCGTAGGTTTGTCGACGCTGGGCAAGTGGGTGTCGCAGTACCGGCCCTCTGATCTGGTAGCCGCGCCGCAGGCAGATATGGCCCGCGAGAACGAACGTCTTCGCCTGGAGAACCGGATCCTCAAGGAGGAGAGGGAGATTCTAAAAAAGGCTACCCGGTTCTTCGCGAGCCAGCGGCCGTGAGGTTCGCATTCGTGGAGAGCTGGCGTCATTTGTGGCCGGTGGAGACGATTTGCCGGGTGATGCAGGTCAGCCCTCGTGGCTATCGTTCATGGCGCACGCGGCCGATCAGCCAGCGTTCCCGGACAGACATGAGGGTGCTGGCCCATATCCGGGAGCAATATAGTCTGAGCCTTGGCAGTGCAGCCTGCCCCGGCGCAGGCCGGGGGTCGTCCTCGCATGACAATGGAGCTCAAAGAGGCAGGTCTCGATGTCGGCGAGCGACGGGTCGGCCGACTGATGCGGATCAATGGGATCAAGCCGGTTCGCACGCGCAGGCACAAGGTAACCACTGACAGCAACCACCGCCTGGGCGTTGCGGCGAACTGGCTCGACGGCGATTTTGTTGCTGCGGCACCCAACCAAAAATGGGCTGGAGATATCACCTATGTCTGGACGCAGGAGGGTTGGCTCTACCTGGCCGTCATCCTCGACCTGCATAGCCGCCGCGTTGTGGGCTGGGCGGTCAGCGACCGGATGAAAAAGGATCTGGCGATCCGGGCGTTGGACATGGCTGTACGCCTCCGCAATCCGCCAGAGGGCTGCATGTTCCATTCCGACCGCGGCAGCCAGTATTGCTCCTACGATTATCAGAAGAAGCTGCAGGCCTACGGCCTGCGGCCATCAATGAGCGGCAAGGGTAATTGCTACGACAACTCAGCCGTCGAGACGTTCTTCAAATCCTTGAAAGCAGAATTGATCTGGCGGCAGAGCTGGCCAACCCGGCGTCAGGCGGAGGCCGCCATCTTCCAATACATCAACGGGTTCTACAACACCCGCCGCCGCCATTCATATCTGGGCGGCATCAGCCCGCTCGCATTCGAAGCCAAGGTGGCATAATGAGATCAGTGACCGGCACGAAACCGGTACAAGTCCAATCCGGTCGAGGCCCAGCCGATCCTCGTCAATCACCCCATCGACGCCATTATCGCCGCTCTTGCCTACTTTGAGCGCGGCGTTTTGATGCGACCCACCGTAGCCCATGGACACCAATAGATCGACGATGAGCTGCTCGAAGAAAAGGGGTGAGTTGTCGAGGATGCGCTGAAGAAGTTCGCCACTCAATGCAGAGTGGAGAACTGCTTGTGCTGCATAAATCTGCTCTTCAGGGGTAGCCGACGAAACGGACGCAGCGTCTGTGACTGGCTGTTCCGCTTTCGTCTGCCCTGCCGATCCTGCCTTCTGGAACTCGACAAAGCTTGGGTAGGATTTCAGCGTCTCGTTATCGATTGAGATGGGGTTCTTCGCCAGCAAGGCTCTTCCCTCGTCGCTCGCACGGAACACGCCGCGTTGGGGGCTTTCAATCAACCCTGCCCGCATCATGTGGACCTTCGCCCAATGGATACGATTGTGCAGGAGTCGCTGGCGTCCGCTGGACAGGCTCTGCTCGCGCTCTTCTTCCGAGAGTTCGAATTGGTCGGCGATAACCTCCGCCGCCTTCGGGACTCGCCAGTCGCCCTCCGCAGCGAGCTTCAGGACTGGCAGCATGAGCGTTTGGTAACTAGGTATCGTCACGCGGTCCCCCTTTCCCGAATGCCATTCCACAAAGGGACACGGATGCCAAGAGAATGCCACTCGAATGGTCGAGCCTCAAAGGTTACCACCTGCCCGATCCTCATCATCTGATCCGACAGGGCTTCACCCCTCGAAGTTACCTAATCTGATACCTAATCGGCAGGGCCGCCTAAGCCGTTACCTTTGGCTCGCAGGTTTTTCTATGAATTTCAATGGGAAGTGGTGGACGCACTAGGGCTCGAACCTAGGACCCGCTGATTAAGAGTCAGCTGCTCTACCAACTGAGCTATGCGTCCATTCCGATAATCCCCATCAAGGGGTCGGACATCGAAACGAGGCCAACTTGGGGCACTCGATTCGCGTGAGGCGCTGCGTTTAGCGCGTATTACCCCGATAGCAAGGCCCTATTGCGCCTTTTCATCAAGGTGAATGATCAGCTTGCCAGACCGCGATGGGGCGTGCGCTGGTTCCAGCGGTTCACCATCATCAGCAGGCCGATACAGATCATGTTGGTCATCATCGACGAACCGCCATGGCTCATCCATGGCAGCGGGATGCCTTTGGCGGGTGCCATGCCCATCACCATCAGCAGGTTGATCGCGATGTAGAAAAATATCGTCGCAGTCGCCCCGGCGGCGAGCAATGCGCAGAACCGATCCTGCGATTGCGCCGCAACCTTCATCCCCCAGCGCAGGATCAGTCCATACATCAACAACACGAACAACCCGCCAACAAGGCCCCATTCCTCCGCCATAGAGGCGAACACAAAGTCGGTATGCGGCTCGGGCAGATAGTTAAGGTGGCTCTGGGTGCCGTTGTTGAACCCCTTGCCGAAGATCCCGCCCGATCCGATTGCGATTTTGGACTGGGCGATGTGATAACCTGTGCCCAGCGGATCGCTTTCAGGATCGAGGAAAGCCGTCACGCGCGCGCGCTGGTAATCATGAAGGGCGAAGAAATACACCAGCGGCGCTGCACTTACGGCTACGCCGCCAGCCAGCAGAAACCACCACATCGGCAATCCGGCAAGGAACATCACCACCACACCGCCAAACGCAATCGCCACCGACGTGCCAAGATCGGGCTGCATCAGGACAAGCCCCATGGGAAGCACGATCAGCATCCCCGCAGGCACGAGCGAGCGCCAGGTACCCACCATCCCCAAAGGCAGCGTTCCATAAAACCGCGCCATCGCCAGCACGACGGCAGGCTTCATCAGTTCGGATGGCTGGATGCGAACCGGGCCGAGCTCAAGCCAGCGTTGACTTCCCCCGCCAACCGCGCCGACAACCTCCACCGCCAGCAGCAGCAACAGCACGGTGAGGTAGCCCGGATAGGTAACCGCTCGCACCACGTCACGCGGCATGGCAGCGATGATGGCAGCCATCACCGAAAACACGAGGAAGCGGAGAAAATGCGATGCTGCGAACGGCTGCATAGCGCCGCCGCCAGCGGAATAGAGCACCAACCCGCCGAACGCAGTCAACATCACCAGCGGGATCAGCATTTCCCATGGCTGGCGGGCAATCGCATCGGGCACAACCCTGCGGGTGGCAGTGCTGTTCATTCGCTGACCTCGGCCGGCGCGGGCGCTGGTTCGGGCTGTTGCTCTGGCGAAACGGCCGAAGCGGCAGGCGGTGTTGCAGAGGGGTTAGCCTCTGCACGCGGGGTGATCACATCTTCAGCGATCGTTTCGGTTTGGGTGGCAGCCACACGGGCCTCAGCTTCAACCCGGTCGAAGATTTCCTCGTCCCGGCGCGGCGCACGGCGGACTTCGGCGCCGCGCTCGGCCGCATAGGTGGCATAACGAGCCTCAAGTCGCTGTTGCGCGGTGCCGCCCCACTGCTTTTCCAGCGCAGTGAGCGCCTCCATCCCCTTGGTCGGATCGAACAGAAAGGTCGTTACATCACGGGCAATCGGGTAGGCAGCGCCCGATCCGCCGCCATGTTCGATCACCACTGCCCCGGCGTAGCGCGGGTTATCGAAGGGTGCGAAGAAGATGAACAATCCGTGGTCGCGGTATTTCCACGGGCCTGTGCGCCCGTTCGAAATGCTGAGTGAAACGACCTGCGCGGTGCCGGTCTTTCCTGCAATCTGCACGTCCTTGATTGGCAGGCGGGCGCGGCCAGCAGTGCCGGGGCCATTCACCACATCGCTCATCGCCTGACGCACGTATTCGACGTGTTCGGAGGGAAAATCGATGGTGTCGAAGCCCTTCGGCTTTGTGTCCAAGGTCAGGCGGGGCATGACATGGCGCCCGGTCGCCAATCGCGATGCCATCACCGCCAGCTGCAACGGGCTGGAGAGCATATAGCCTTGGCCAATGGTGGCATTGACCGTGTCAAAGGTCTGCCATTCACGCCCCCATTTCTTCATTTTCCATGCAGGATCAGGCACGGTGCCATAGAACTGGCTGGTCACAGGCAGAGGAAACTCCTCCCCCATCCCACACCGCCGCGCCATTGCTGCAATCGGGTCCATGCCCACGCGCTGGGCCATCGTGTAAAAATAGACATCGCAACTTTGGTAAATGCCGCGCGCCATGTCGACCGCGCCGTGACCGCGCCGGTTCCAGCAGCCAAACACGCGATTGCCGACGCGCAGGCCCCCGCCGCAAAAAACGGTTTCTTTAGGGTCGATGCCTTGGCCCAACAACGCCATCGACACCATCGGCTTGACGGTGGAGCCGGGAGGATACAGGCCTTTCAGCACCTTGTTGCGCAGCGGCACGCGTTCATCATCGCGCAGCATGGCGTATTCGACGCTGCCGATACCATCGGAAAAACTGTTGGGATCGAAGCTTGGCATTGAGGCCATGCACAGCAAATCGCCGGTGCGGCAATCCATCACCACCACCGATCCGCTTTCCAACCCGATCCGGCGTGCGGCGTAATCTTGCAACGGGCCATCAATGGTGAGACGCACGGGCGCACCCTGCACATCTTCGCGAGTTTCCAGATCGCGCACAATCCGCCCGCTGGCGGTCACTTCAACCCGCCGCGCACCCGGCACGCCGCGCAGGTCTTTTTCAAACTGCTTTTCCAGCCCGTCCTTGCCGATCTTGTAGCCCGGTGTGATCAGGATCGGGTTGGGGTCTTTCTCATATTCCTCGGCCGATGCCGGGCCGACATAGCCGATCAGGTGACCAACGCTGGAGGCTGTCGGGTAGAACCGCGAAAAGCCGCGCTGCGGCACCACGCCGGGCAGATCGGGCAGGCGTACGCTGAGCGCCGCGAATTGTTCGTAATTCAATCCGCTCGCCACCTCGACCGGGGCAAACCCGCGCGATGTGCTGACCTTGTCCTTGATATCGGCGATCCGGGTCGGCTCAAGCGCCAAGAGTTCACCCAAACGGTCAATCGTAGCGGACGCATTATGCATCCGTTCGGGGATCAGATCGACGCGGAAATCCGCGCGGTTAGATGCAAGCGGTGCGCCGTTGCGATCAAGGATCCAGCCTCGGCGCGGGGGGATCAGCGTGAGATTGACGCGGTTGCTTTCGGATTCGAGACGGTATTTCTCATTCTCGGCGATCGCCAGATAACCCAGCCGTAATGCCAACAGAGCGCCAATGCCGCCTTGCACCGCGCCGATCAGCACCGCCCGTCGTTCAAAGGTTGCGCGCAGGATCGTGGCGTTGATGACCCGTCCACGGCGCAGCGACCCATCGCCCAGGAACGGAAAACGCATCAGGCGATCTTTCGTGCCCGGGCAAGCCGGAACCGATCAAGGCTGGCAACCATACGCGCCATTATCGGATAAAGCAGGATTGCCAGCAAGGCCTGCGGCAGCGCCACCAGCAGCATTTCCGATGTCACCGGCGCGCCAGATGCCAGCAGCGTTGCCAGCCAGTATGCAACCACCATCACTCCTGCAGTGAACCAGTCCAGCCAGAAACCGCGCCAGGGAAACCGCGTTTCGATGATTTCAATCGCAATCATGGCCAGCGACCATAGCAGAATGGCGCTGCCAAATGGTTGTCCGCTAAAAAGATCGTCAAATGCGCCCAGCGGTGCCCCCGCCCAAAGTGGCAGCAGCCCGGGCCGAACCATGCGCCAGCCCAGCAGCAGCAAAAATCCGAGCGGCGGGACAAGCGGCATGACATCCGCGATCAACATCACCGGGATGACCGAAGCAAGCATGATCGACAAGTAGGGGACACTGCGCGCGCGAAGGGGGGAGGACGTGCGGTTGATGCGTTGTCCATAGATATCTGACCGCGCGCGGGGATCAAATTGTTCCATTACCGATCATCCGCCGCTGCACTCGCAGTTGGCGTGGCGGAAGATGGCTGCTGCTCCGCGTTGGCGGCACCTTCCGGCGTGCCAAGCGAATTTTCGCCGCGCAGCACAGCCACGGCCGCGGCTTGGTGGATCGGCTCAACCGCGACGAAATTGGTGGCCGCAGGCTCTGCCACCAGACGCGCGATCCCGCCATCCTCGGTAATCTTGCTGATTACCGCAACCGCGACGCCGGGCCGGTAATATCCGCCAGCGCCGCTGGTCACCATCAGATCGCCGACCTTGAGCGGATTAATCCCGAGATTGACCAGTCGAACCCGCAGCATTCCATCCCCGCGCCCTTCGGCAAAGGCGATGACATCATCTTTCGCCCGGCGCACCGGAAGCACGCTTTCGCTGTCGGTGAGCAGCAACACCCGCGCCGAATTGCGCCCGGTTTCCAGCACCCGCCCAATTACCCCCCGTTCGGAAATAACCGGCATCCCCGGCGTTACGCCATTATTTGCCCCCGCACTGAGATAGGCGTGCCGCCGTGTGCTGGTAGCCGTCGACCCGACCAAGCGGGCGATAGAGACGGGCTTTACCTCGGAATCTTTCAGGTTGAGCAGTGACTTCAACCGCCGGTTCTCGGCCCTGACGGCGTCGGCTTCAGCCAGTCGGACGCGCGCGATTTCCATTTCTTCACGCAGTGCCGCATTCTGGCTGGCTGCGTTGAAATAGCCCCCGATGCTGGAGAAGAAACCCTGCGTTTCGGTGCGCGCGACCGCGCCCACAGTGCCTGCCGGTGTTACGATATCGCTCGCGCCTCCGCGCAAAGGGGCAAATGCAGATGGCTGCCACAGTGACAACATCAGCAACGCCAGCCCCAGCAATGCGCCCGCACCGGCCAGCAAGTAGCCGGTGAACAGCGAATATTGTGCCTTCCTGGAAAAGCCCGAACGGCGCGATGAGGGAGGCGCCATGGCTTAAAGTCCCTTCTGCCAGTTCTCCCGGCTTACGCTGGTGCGCTTCACGCGGTCATCAGCACGCCGCGATAGATCGGATCTTCCATCGCGCGGCCCGTGCCGATGGCAACACACAAAAGCGGATCTTCAGCGACCGAAACCGGAAGACCGGTTTCTTCGCGCAGATGCTCGTCAAGGCGGCGGATCAACGCACCGCCACCGGTCAGGACGATGCCCTGATCCACAATATCGGCCGCGAGTTCAGGCGCGGTGTTTTCCAGCGCGATGCGCACACCTTCAACGATTGCCCCAATCGGTTCGGACAGCGCTTCGGCAACGTGTGCCTGATTGATCGTGATTTCCTTTGGCACCCCGTTGACCAGATCGCGGCCCTTGAGCGTGATGATCTCACCGATCCCGTCTTCGGGGATCATGGCGATGCCGTAATCCTTCTTGATCCGTTCAGCCGTGGCATCGCCGATCAACAGGTTGTGATGGCGGCGGACATAGGAGACGATAGCTTCGTCCATCTTGTCACCCCCGGTGCGCACCGAGGTGGTATAGGCCAACCCGCGCAAGCTGAGAACGGCGACTTCGGTGGTGCCGCCACCAATATCGACCACCATGCTGCCAACCGGCTCGGTCACGGGCATATCCGCGCCAATCGCCGCTGCCATCGGTTCGAGGATCAGATGCACGTTCGACGCGCCTGCGTTCGACGCCGCATCGCGGATCGCGCGGCGTTCAACCGAGGTGGAGCCAGACGGCACACAGACCACGATTTCAGGGTAACGGAACATGCTCTTCTTGCCGTGCACCTTCTGGATGAAGTGCTTGATCATCTGTTCGGCCACTTCGATGTCGGCGATCACACCATCGCGCAACGGGCGGATCGCTTCGATGCTGTCGGGGGTCTTGCCCATCATCATCTTGGCATCATCGCCCACGGCCTTCACCCGGCGGATCCCGTTGATCGTCTCAATCGCAACCACCGAAGGTTCGTTCAGAACGATCCCTTGATCCTGCACATAAACCAGCGTGTTGGCGGTGCCGAGATCGATCGCCATGTTTTGCGAGCCGAATTTGAAGAGATTGGACAGGAAGCTCATTGGTGGTGTTGTTCCAGTGGTGGCGGGGCGGGGCCGCGGACCGCGTTATGAACGCGATTGCGGGAAAATCGACCCGGTTATGACATGACGTGATGCGCCTAGCGAATCCGCGCACAAAACGCCAAAATATTTGTCCACCGCAGCGGGGATTTTTTGGGGGTTAGCCTCGAAATTGCGACCATTGATCGCTAGCGTGCGACAAATGCCCGAAATCCGCCGCCTCCCGTCCGCTCTGGTGAACCGCATTGCCGCAGGCGAGGTGGTCGAACGCCCGGCGGCGGCGCTGAAAGAGCTGGTTGAAAACGCGATTGACGCGGGTGCGCGGCGAATCGGGGTGGTGCTGGTTGATGGGGGCCTAGCCCGGATCGAGGTGGTTGATGATGGCTGCGGCATGGGGCCTGACGCGCTCGCGCTGGCGCTGGAACGCCACGCCACGTCAAAACTGCCCGATTCGCTGATTGGCGCAGACGGCGCAATCGAACTGGTCACAACGCTGGGCTTTCGCGGAGAGGCGCTGCCATCCATCGCCAGCGTCGCGCGGCTCACCATCGAAAGCCGTGAGGCAGGCGCGGCAGAAGGCTGGCGGCGGGTGGTCGATCACGGCGCGGTGCTGGCCGATGAGCCCGCTGCGCTGCCCCCCGGCACACGGGTGCGGGTAGAGGAATTGTTCGCCAAGGTGCCCGCCCGCCGAAAGTTCCTGCGCACTGCCCGCAGCGAATATGCCGCTTGCCTTGATGTGGTGCGCCGCTTGGCAATGGCGCGGGCCGACATTGCTTTTACGCTAGAAACCCTTGGCGATGCTGGCAAACGCACGGTGCTCTCGCTTCAGGCGGGAGAGGAACTCGCCACCCGCGTGGCGCGGATCATTGCGCATGAATTGAAGGACAATTCGGTTGCGATAGAGTTCAAGCGTGACACCCTGCACGGGGTGATGCGATTGACGGGCATCGCGGGCCTGCCGACTTACAACCGCGGGGTGGCCGATCACCAATATCTGTTCGTCAATGGCCGCCCGGTGAAAGACCGGTTGCTGGTGGGCGCGGTGCGCGGGGCCTATGCCGATATGCTGGCGCGCGATCGCCATGCGGTGCTGGCGCTGTTTCTCGACCTGCCGCCGCAAGACGTCGATGTGAATGTCCACCCAGCCAAGACCGAAGTGCGGTTCCGCGATTCCGCCGGGGTGCGCGGGTTCATCGTCAGCGGTTTGCGGCAGGCGCTCGGCACCGGGGATCGCCGTAGCGCGCAGGGGCCGGATCGCGGGGCGATGGCGCGGTGGGTGAGCGAACCTTCGCTTTCCCCGCTCCCCTCGGGCGAGGGGGTGCTGCCAGCATGGCCCGCTACACTCCACCCCAACCCCTCATCGCAAGGGGAGGGGCTATTGCTGCGTGAGGCCTCGCTGGCGTTCTCCGCACCATTGGGCCGCGCCGAAGAAGCCGCGCCGCTGCCGGAGCAGGCGCACCAATACCCGCTCGGCATCGCGCGGGGGCAAGTGGCGAACACCTATATCGTTGCCGAGGCTGCCGATGGGCTCGTGCTGGTCGATCAGCACGCCGCCCACGAACGCCTCGTGCTCGAACGCCTGCGCGCCGCCGGGGCAGGGGAGTTGGGCCGCCGCAGCCAAGCGCTGCTGGTTCCCGATGTGGTTGAGCTGGACGAGGTCGAATGCGACCGCTTGGAGGACGCGGCAGAAGGCCTGGCGCGTTACGGGCTGGTGATCGAACGCTTCGGGCCGGGCGCGATGCTGGTGCGCGCGCTCCCCGCCGCGCTGCCCAAGGCGGACAGTGGCAAACTGCTGCGCGATCTTGCCGACGATATCGCCAAGCACGGCAAGCAGGAAGACAGCGGCGCGCTGCTGCTGGCAGAACGGCTCGAACTGGTGCTGGCGACGATGGCCTGCCACGGATCGGTGCGGGCAGGGCGCACGCTCAACGTCGCGGAAATGAACGCACTGCTGAGGGAGATGGAAGCGACGCCGAGATCAGGCCAATGCAATCACGGACGGCCGACGTGGGTGAAGCTGAGCATGGACGATGTCGAGAAGCTGTTTGGGCGGCATTAACGTCATCCCAGCGAAAGCTGGGACCTCAGGCGGCAAGTGCTGCGTTTTCCAGCCCTAGACCCCAGCTTTCGCTGGGGTGACGGAAACGGGAAGCCGGACTCCCGCACCACCCGTTCCAAGCCTTTCGCCGCAGCCTGCCCCGCGCACCTATCGCCCGCATCAGCGCCGCAGCGCCGCACGCACATCCGCCAGCTTTCCATCAGCGTCCGCATCCTCGGGCAGCCCGAGCGTCGCGCGCAGCAGTGCTGCCACCGCGACATTGTCGAACACCGCCATCTGCTCGCCCTCGGCAAAAGCCGGGCCGTGGGCGATGAATAGCGCCAGCATTTCCGGATCGGCATTGTCATAGCCATGCGCGCCGCCCTTGACCGGGTAAGCGGGCGGGCCGGACAGGATCGTCCAGCCATTTTCCGCGAGGCAGATGATCGCCGCCACGCGCGGGTTGGTGCCGTATTTCAGCCGCGCGGGCAGGTCTTCCTTGCGGGTGCAGGTCATGTGGCCATGCGGCACCAGCAGTGCATTTGCCACGCGGTCATCGGTGCCAGTCACCGGCTCAATCGCGGCGTAAGGCCCGGTTTCAACCGCGATGTAGCTTTCGCGGTCGATCAGATCATCAAGCTGGATCACCCGGCTCTCGTCAGTCTGGCGCATTCCGTGGTCGGCGACGATCACCAGGTTCACCGGCACACCCAGCGCCGCAATCCCGTCAACCAGATCACCGATCCGTTCGTCGACCTCGGCCAGCGCGGCGTTGACCTCGGCGCTGTCGGGGCCGAAGCGGTGGCCCTGGGTATCGACCGTGTCGAAATAGAGCGTCGCGAAGGCCGGGCGGATCGCTGCCGGTCGCCGCATCCAGTCGAGCAGGGTGTTCACCCGCTGCACATTGCCGATGTTCTGATCGAACCGCAGCCAGTCACTCGGTCGCACGCCGCGGATGGCGACTTCGCTGCCGGGCCAGAACACGGTTGCGGTGCGGATTCCGGCGCGTTCAGCGGTGACCCACACCGGCTCGGCCTCGTCCCACCAGAACGGGTCGAGCGCTTGCCGCGCGTTCCCCATCGTGAACATCTGGCCGGGACGGCGCGGGTCGATCATCGAATTGCCCGAAATGCCGCTGCGATCGGGCACCATCCCTGTGACCATGGCGTAGTGGTTGGGGAAGGTCTTTGTCGGGAAACTCGGCCTCATCGCCCCGCTTGCCCCTTGTGCTGCCAGCGCGCTGAGGCGCGGGGTGATCCCACGGGTCAGGTAATCGCTGCGAAATCCGTCAATTCCGATCAGCAGGGTGACGGGCCGGACTTCGGACGACGTTTCATCCTGCGCCGCGACATGGGCGGGCATGAACAGGACGGCGAGCAGGATCAGGATATGGCGCATAACGGGCTTCCTAGATGCAGGACGCGACAATTGCGAGACGGCAGGATTGATGCGGCGGTTCAGACGTTGAACTTGAACAGCAAGATGTCGCCATCCTGCACGACATATTCCTTGCCTTCCTGCCGCAGCTTGCCCGCTTCTTTCGCGCCCGCTTCGCCGCCCAGCGTGACGTAATCGTCATAGGCAATCGTTTCAGCACGGATGAAACCGCGTTCGAAATCGGTGTGGATCTCGCCCGCTGCCTGCGGGGCCTTTGCGCCGTCATGGAACGTCCAGGCGCGCGCTTCCTTGGGGCCGACGGTGAAGAAGGTTTTGAGGCCGAGCAGCTTGTATCCGGCGCGGATCACGCGGGCGAGGCCGCTTTCGGATAGGCCAAGCGCTTCGAGGAATTCGCCCCGGTCTTCGATTGGCATCGTCACCAGATCGGCCTCAATCGCGGCGGAGACGACCACCGCCTCGGCGCCCTCGGCTGCGGCCTTGGCGAACACCTTGGCCGTCAATTCATTGCCCGTCGCCGCGTCTTCTTCGGCCACGTTGCACACATAGAGCACCGGCTTGGCGGTCAGCAACTGCGCCTGAGCAAACAGCCGCGCTTCCTCGTCATCGCCGGGAACGGTCAGGCGGGCAGGCTTGCCTTCACGCAGCAATTCGAGCGCTTGTCCCAACACGCTCGCCATCGCTTTGGCTTCCTTGTCACCCGCCGCACCGCGCTTGGCCGCTGCGGGGACGCGCTTCTCTAGGCTCTCCAGATCCGACAGCATCAACTCGGTTTCGACCACTTCGGCGTCGGCAATCGGATCGACCTTGTTGGCGACGTGCTGGACATCGTCATCCTCGAAGCACCGGAGCACGTGGACGATCGCGTCTACCTCGCGGATATTGCCGAGGAACTGGTTGCCAAGCCCTTCGCCCTTGCTCGCGCCTTTCACCAGCCCGGCGATATCGACAAAGCCCAACTGGGTTTCGATGATCTTGGCGCTTTTGCCGATGGCCGCGATCTTTTGCAGCCGTTCATCCGGCACCGCGACCTGCCCCACGTTCGGCTCGATCGTGCAAAACGGATAATTGGCTGCCTGCGCCGCCTGCGTTTCGGTGAGTGCATTGAATAAGGTCGACTTGCCGACATTAGGCAGGCCGACAATCCCGCAGCGGAAACCCATACTTCAATCCTTGGTTTTGCCGTCGATGCGCCAGGGAGGAAAGCGTCGGTTCTGGCCGCCCCAGAACAGGCAGATTTCATTGCCTGCGGGATCGCGCAACCGTGCTTCGCGCCATCCCCAGCTTTCATCGACGGGATCAGTTGTGAAACGCAAGCCCGCGCTTTTGAGGATTGCTACCGTCCGGTCAAGCTCTTCGATCTCGAAATAGACCACCGAGGTCGGTGCGGCCACCGCATCGACCTGATGGATCGAGAAGGTTTCGCCGCCCTGAGTTTCAAACCGGGCGTAGCGCGGCGGCGCGTCAACAATCTGGGTCAACCCCAGCAACGTGTAAAACCGCACCGATGCAGCATAATCCGTGCAGCCGACGGTTACCTGATTGAGCCGCATCACCGCTCATGCACGCTGCGCACCAGCGGCCCGACCAGCGGCGATCCGCCGAGCCAGTCGGTCTGCACCTGCGCGGCGACTTCGTTGATCGGCACTTGCGGCTTGTTTCCGGGATGAACCGGCAGGCGCAGCGGGCGGGTGCCGGGTCGCTGTGCGATCAGCCCGGCAATCGCGCGCGCCACATCCATGGGATCGGCACCGCTGCCAGAGCCATCGCCTTGTCCCATGCGTTCAACTTGTTGCGGATAACCATCAGTATGGCGTTCGTGGGCCCGTTCCTTCAACGCGCCGGAATAGGCGTTGCGGTTGACCCAGATTTTGGTGGGATAGCCACCGGGCTGGATGATGCTGACGTTGATATTGTGCGGCACCAGTTCATAGGCCAGCTGTTCGCTCATCGCCTCCAATGCGAATTTGGTGGCGGAATAATGCCCGGAATAGGGTGCGATCACACGGCCCAATTGGCTGGAAATCTGGATGATCTGGCCCGCGCCTTTCTTGCGCATCCCCGGCAGCACCGCGCGCGCCATGCGATGCGCGCCAAACACGTTGGTTTCAAACATCAGCCGGGTGGCTTCCATGTCCTGCACTTCGACCGGAGAGGTGATGCCGATGCCCGCATTATTGACCAGCACATCAATCGGCCCGCCGTTGATCATCTCGGCCTCGGCCACCCCGTCAGCGATCTGATCGTCAGACATCACGTCGATTTCGATGACGTGCAGATCGAGACGCTCGTTCAGTGCAAGGATGCGCAGTTGTTCCGCTTCCCGCCGGGGCAGGCCGCGCATCGTGGCAAACACCCGCGCACCCTGACGCGCGAGCAGTTCTGCCGTCAGCCGTCCGAAACCGGATGAGCAGCCCGTGACGAGCACGCTTTTCCCTGCATAGTTCGCATCAGGCCGATAAACGGGTTCAGCAGCAGCACTGGCGCGCGGTGTTGCGGCCAGCGCACCGGTAGCTGCGGCGGCGGCGATCAGCGAACGGCGATTGATACGGGGCATGGACAGGTTCCTTCGTGACCGGAAACAGGATCACGCAAGGTTATTGTGTTCGCGCCAGAGTGCAAGCGCGCTTGGAGATTCAAGCCGGATGATCTTGTTTGCCCATGGCGCGATGGCGGCCTCGGTGCGCGGGCGCGGGCCGCGGTTCCAGTTCAACACATACCAGAAAAACGCGAGGTCAAAGCGTTCGGGGCAGCCTGCGGGCATATCAGGCCGCGCTTGCCCGCGATGCGTCACGATCCGCCGGATCAACCGCCACAGGCACAGGGCAATCGGGAAATCGAGATATATTACCGTGTCCGCCCGTTTGAGCCGGGGCAGGAGCGTGCTGCCGTAGTTGCCTTCGATCAGCCACTCATCCTGCGCGACGGCTTCGGCTAGCCGGGCGTGCAATTCGGCCTTCTGAGTCTCGACCCAGCCATCCTGCCATCCGAGTTGATCCATGTGGATCAGCGGTAGACCAAGCAGCGGTGCCAGTTCGCGGGCGAGGGTGCTTTTACCCGAACCGCACGGGCCGATGATCAGCACGCGGCGCATGGTCGTCAGTCCGCGCGGACCGGCAACAGGCGGGAATCGCTGATTGCGGCGGTGCGGTGGGCGGCAATCCTCTGGCTTTCAGGATCGCTCGCAAAGGCGAGGAAGCTGGCCTTGCTTTCTTGTCGCACCAGCAAGACATAATCCCAGGTTTCGGTTGCCGGGCCGATCAGGAAGTGCGCGCTGGTTCCGGAAAACAGCACCTCACCGCCGCTGCGTTCCAACAACGGCAGCATGTCCCGCATATAGCGCTTATAGGCCTCGCGCCCGGAAATAGGGGTCTCAGGTGTAAGCTCTGGAGCGTGAGCGTAGTCAGCGCAGTCGCGAAAGCGCAACAGATTTAGCATCACGACCGGGCCTTCGTCGGGCAATCCGAAAAAGGCGGCACCCTGTTCGGGGCTAACATCGCGAAAAACGGCGGTTGTCATGGTGTTTGGTCCTGCATCCTCAAGGCAACATCATTCATGAAGCGCGCGTCATCGCCCTTGGCGAGCCATTCCGCCTCAGCCGCGATGGCTCCGAGCATCGCGGCGAGGTCATCTTCTTCGGTCTTGCCATAATTGCCGAGCACATGGCCGGTCACGCGATCCTTGTGCCCCGGATGGCCGATGCCGAGCCGCACGCGGCGGAAACTTGCCCCGCAATGCTGGTCAATCGATCGCAGGCCATTGTGTCCCGCCGTGCCGCCGCCTTGTTTCACCTTTACCTTGAACGGGGCAAGATCAAGCTCATCATGGAAGACGGTCAAGATATCGGTGCCTAGTTTGTAGAACCGCAGCGCCTCTCCGACACAGCGCCCGCTTTCATTCATGAATGTGGCGGGTTTCAGCAGCAGCACTTTGGAACCGCCGATCCGTCCTTCCTGCGCCCAGCCCTGAAACTTGCTCTGCACCGGGCCAAATCCGTGCATGTGGGCAATGACGTCCACCGCCATAAAGCCAACATTGTGGCGGTGGAGCGCGTAGCGCGGTCCAGGATTTCCAAGGCCAGCCCAGATTTGCATGATGACCCTCTAACGATACCTCACCCAAAACGAAACGCCGGACTTCT
The DNA here is from genome assembly GCF_053628655.1 of Porphyrobacter sp. MBR-49. Classification (NCBI taxonomy): domain Bacteria; kingdom Pseudomonadati; phylum Pseudomonadota; class Alphaproteobacteria; order Sphingomonadales; family Erythrobacteraceae; genus Porphyrobacter; species Porphyrobacter sp. MBR-49. Next base: position 104,535 of record NZ_JBRJGU010000009.1, on the reverse strand, counting down.
TGCGAAGCCCGGCGTTCATCAGCCGTTGGTGGCTGTGTTGGGTTATTCTTCGGTAGCTTCCTCGACAGCAGCGTCGTCGGACGACGCAGCGCCTTCGCTGCGCTTGAGCGCGGACGGGGCGACCAGTGTGGCGATGGTGAAATCGCGATCGGTGATCACGCTGGTCACGCCCTTGGGCAGGGTGACTTCGCTGATATGGATCGCATCGCCAACGTCCTTGCCGGTAACGTCGATCTGAATTTCTTCAGGGATGTTGGCGTTGGGGCACAGCAGATCAAGCTCGTGACGGACAACGTTGAGCACGCCGCCCTTCTTCAGGCCTGGCGAGGCATCTTCGTTGACGAATACCACCGGCACCTGCACTTCGACCTTGCTGTCGCCGGTAAGGCGCAGGAAATCGACGTGGAGCGGACGGTCTGTCACGGGGTGAAACGCCACATCCTTGGGCAATGTGCGAACGGTCTTGCCACCGATCTCAAGATTGACGACCGAGTTCATGAAGTGACCGGTCATCAATTGCTTGACCAGTTCCTTTTCCTCGACGTGGATCATGGTGGGTTCTTCCTTGCCGCCGTAAATCACGGCAGGAGTCCGACCTTCGCGGCGAATTGCACGGGAGGCTCCCTTGCCAGCCCGTTCGCGCGCTTCAGCCGGCAGGTTCAGAGCGTCGCTCATAATAGTGCCTTTCGAATGCGTGTTGAATAAAGACTATCGCGCGCACCGCCTCCAGGGATGACCGGAGCGCCGAAGCGCGGGCCCTTAGAGGCAAGCGCCGCGAAAGGCAACCTGTTTAGGGCAGGCGCCGGAGGCGGTAGCCTGCCGCTTGCAGCAGGCTTGCCAGCCCGTCGACCCCCACCAGATGTGCCGCACCGACCGCAATCAGAGGGCGCGGCTCATCTTCGAGCAGCGGGATAATCGCCTCGGCCCATGCGCGGTTGCGCTGCACCAGCAAAGCCTCACGCAGTTCGGGATCGGCAAGGATGCCGCTGCGGGTCGCCTCATCAAGCGCGGCGACATCACCCGTCAGCCAAGCGCGGCGCAGTTTTTGTGCCTGTGCTTTCGCGTCGCTGGCCTGCGTTATCACAGCAGCCAGCAAGTCACGCTGATCGGCTTCGGGTAGACGGTCGAAAATTGCCAGTTGCGCCCGCGCGCCTTCCAACTCGCGCACCGGACGACCGGAAAATTCGCGGATCAGCGCGCGGTCAACGCCGTTGGCCGGATCGCCTTCCGCGCTGAGTTGCGCCAGCGTCAGCGCCGCAGCCCAGGTTTCTGTCGATGCAAAGCTGCCGCTATCCAACCCGCCACGATCGAGCATATCTGCCAGCGCGGGGGCAAGGGTGGCAGGAACACGCTCGGCGATGGGCGGCAGGCCGGGCGTGGTGCCCAATTCAGCAAATGTCTCGGCCAGCGCGGCGCGATTATCCAGGGCAGCAATTTCCACCAGAAGCAAATCGGCCTCGTTTATGGCAGAGGCAATCGCTGGCGTGCGCCATTTCGTGCCATCGGGCAGGGCATGGATGGTGCCGAGCATCCACCCCTCCACCGTGCCATCGGCGCTGGCGATTTCATACAAGAGCGGGTTGGGCGGTGGGCCGTCTGCCTCATCACCGGGGGCATCACTGCAACCGACGAGGCCAAGCAACAGGATCGGGGCCAGCATCGCTGTGAAGCTGCTGCGCACAAGCTGCACCATGCCGGCCCCGGTCAAGTTCATTGCTATTCCGCTGTGCCGGTTACTTGATGCGCGTCACAGTGATGCCTTTTTCGGCAAGGTAATCCTGCATACTCCTGACCCCGGCAAGGTGGCCCGCGCCAACCGCAATGAACACCGTGCCAGGTTCATCGAGCCGCGTGTCCACCCACTCCGCCCAATTGGCGTTACGGGTATAGAGCAACGCCTCGGCAATTGCCGGATCGGTCATCCCTTCGTTCATGATCGCGGCGAGCTCATCGGCATCGCCCTCGGCCCATTTGGCAACCATCCGGTCAAGCATCGGTTTGACTTCGTCCATGCCTTCAGCCGCCTCCATCAGGAAGGTGATCTGCGCGGCCTGATCCATTCCATCAAAAATGTCGAACTGGAATTCGGCAGTTTCCAATGCACCTTGCGGCTTATCGTCGACCTTGGACAACAACACCTTTTCCACCCCTGCGCCGGGCGTGTAACCCTGCTGCATCAACGGGATCAGCGACAATGTGAGACCGGTAAGCCACGGCTTGAATTGATCAAATGCGGCAGGGGGAGCACCGACCTTGGCCAGCGCGGCTTCATAAATAATCGTCTGTTCCGGGGACAGCAGCGAACGCAGCGTGGTGCCCGCCGGCAGCACTCCCTTGGACATGGCCAGCTGCTGCTGCGCGGCCTCACTGCCCGGATCCATCCGGATTTCGGTAACGATGATATCCGATCCGGTCAGCGCATCGGCGATGGTGGCATCGTACCAGTCGATTCCTTCGGGAAGCACGTGGACGGTGCCGAACAGGTAGATCGTGGTGTCTTCATCAGCCACCTTCCACATCGCGGGACCGTTACCGATAGTTGCGGGCACAACAGCTTCGGTCGTCGCGTGGTCATCAGCGAGCGCGGGGCTGCCCGCAAACAGCGCGAGAGGGGCAGCGGTGAGGGCGAGTAGAGAGGCAAGTTTCACAGGGTTTCCTTTCATCAAGGCATAAAATTTCAGCGATTTAGTCAGTCTGAGAAACGGGTAAGGAGTTGCCTTTGTGCCGATGACCCAAAAGGCAAGCGCGGTAGACGATCAGCTCTTATGAATGATTATTGCCAGCCAAAGACAATCCGGCAAGCCATTTGGCATTGTCCATCTCATGTCCCACCACTTGCTGCATCGCACCATTGACCCTTAGGGGGTGTTGGGCCATGGCGAGCCGCCATGAACGCCGTCCCTTCTTTTACGCCCGCCCAAGGCCTGCCGGCCCGCGATCCGGCTCGTTCGTTTCAGGACATGATCCTGAACCTCCATGATTTCTGGAGCGCGCAGGGCTGCGTGATCCTGCAACCCTATGACATGCGCATGGGGGCGGGGACGTTCCACACCGCGACTACGCTGCGCGCACTGGGGCCGGAACCGTGGAACGCCGCCTTTGTGCAGCCCTGCCGTCGCCCGACAGATGGGCGCTACGGCGAAAACCCCAACCGGTTGCAGCATTATTACCAGTATCAGGTGATCCTGAAGCCTTCGCCGCCAGACATTCAGGAGCTCTATCTCAAAAGCCTCAACGCCATCGGTATCGACCCGCTGGCGCACGATATCCGCTTTGTCGAGGATGACTGGGAATCGCCCACGCTCGGCGCATGGGGGCTGGGCTGGGAGGTCTGGTGCGACGGGATGGAGGTGACGCAGTTCACCTATTTCCAACAGATGGGCGGGTTCGATTGCAAGCCCGTAGCGGGCGAATTGACCTACGGGTTGGAGCGTCTCGCGATGTATATTCAGGGCGTCGACAACGTCTATGATCTGGCGTTCAACACCGCCGGGGTTTCTTACGGTGAGGTGTTCCTTGAGAACGAACGCCAGATGTCGAAATGGAACTTCGAGGTGGCGGATACAGACGCATTGTTCGACCTGTTTGCCAAAGCCGAGGCTGAATGCCGCAATGCCCTTTCCGCAGGCGTTCCGATTGCGGCCTATGAACAGGCGGTCGAAGCAAGCCATGTGTTCAACCTGTTGCAGGCGCGCGGCGTGATTTCGGTGCAGGAACGCGCCAGTTACATGGGACGGGTGCGCGATCTGGCACGGTCTTCGTGTGAGGCCTATGCGCAAAAGATGACGCCCGAATGGGAAGCGAAATATCCGGGGTGGGTGTTGTGAGCGATTTCCTGCTCGAACTGCGCTGTGAGGAAATCCCGGCCCGGATGCAGGCGGGTGCGCGCGCCGAACTCGAAAAGCTGTTCCGGCGTGAACTGGACGCGGCGGGCGTTACGGTGGGTGATCTCACCATCTGGTCAACCCCGCGCCGCCTTGCGCTGATCGCGCGCGGATTGCCGCTGGCGACCGAAGCGGTGAGCGAGGAAGCGAAAGGCCCGCCCGAAGGCGCGCCCGATGCCGCGATTGACGGGTTCTGCCGCAAGGCCGGAGTTGCACGCGATCAATTGGAACTGCGCGACGTCAAAGGCCGGATGACTTACTTCGCGGTGATCGAGCAACCGGGCCGGGCGATGGCAGACTTGCTGGCCGCGGCGATCCCCGCGATTATCCGCGACTTCAGCTGGCCCAAGTCGATGCGCTGGGGCGCAGCGTCGATTGCGACCGAGAGCCTGCGCTGGGTGCGGCCGCTTTCTGGCATTGTCGCATTGCTCGATGGCGAAGTGGTGCCGTGTGCGGTCGATGGCATCGCCAGTGGGCGTGAAACCGCGGGGCATCGTTTCCATCACGAAGGCCTGATCACCATCGGCAGCGCGGACGATTATGCCGAGAAACTGCGCGCCTGCCATGTCATCGTGGATCACGAAGAACGCGCCGCGATCATCCGCAACGGCGCGGCGCAGGCTGCGGCGGACGCGGGTCTGACACTGGTCGCCGATGAAGGGCTGGTGATCGAGAACGCCGGACTGACCGAATGGCCGGTGCCGCTGCTGGGGCGCTTTGACGAGGCGTTCCTGGATGTGCCGCCCGAAGTCATTCAGCTGACCGCGCGGGTGAACCAGAAGTATTTTGTCGCTACGCGAGCTCCCGCGCAGGCGGGAGCCTCAGGCAGTGGCGCACAATTGACTGAGGTCCCCGCCTGCGCGGAGACTCACATTTTGGCGAACGCCTTCATCTGCACCGCCAATATCGATGCGATTGACCCCGCTGTGGTGGTTGATGGCAATCGCAAGGTGCTGGCTGCAAGGCTCTCGGACGCTCGATTTTTCTGGGAGCAGGATCAGAAGAAAACGCTCGCGGAGCACGCGAAGGGGCTGTCGCGGATCACCTTTCACGAGAAGCTGGGCACGGTCGCCGACAAGGTTGATCGCGTGGCGAAGCTGGCGCGGTGGCTGGTTGAGGAGGGGATTGTTGGCCCCGCCGCGAATCCCCGCGAAGGCGGGGACCTCCCGCAGAATGGCACTCCATCGCCTGAGATCCCCGCCTTCGCGGGGACTCGCGAGGCATTGGCCGACATGGCCGATCAGGCCGCGCAGCTGTGCAAGGCCGATCTGGTCACCGAGATGGTCGGCGAATTCCCGGAATTGCAGGGCCTTATGGGCGGATATTACGCCGCCAAGGAAGGCCTGGCGCCAGAAGTCGCCGCAGCGATCCGCGATCACTACAAGCCGGTCGGGCAGGGCGATGACGTACCGACGGCTCCGGTGACGGTGGCGGTATCTTTGGCGGATAAGTTGGATACGCTCGGAGCGTTCTTTTTTATCAATGAAAAGCCTACTGGCTCGAAGGATCCGTTTGCTTTGAGGCGGGCGGTCAACGGAATTTTGCAACTGATATTCGAAAATAATCTGCGGGCTGACTTTAAGAAGGTTTTACAGCCAGTTTTCGATCTGCTTGCATGGCCGCGTTTCTTCGATTTGATGGAGAGCAAGCTTTTCAAGGATGTCTCTAGGAGCCAAGTTTGGTCGGAAATTTGGCGCGACTATCGTAGCTTCACATTGAAGTTCACTGACAGCAAGAACTTCGACGTTCGCTTCAAGGGCGAGCCATATTTAGTCTCATTTTCCGGTAACCCCGGTCAATCGTCTGAATTTGAGAGTTTTAGCGTTTTTTCGAGCTCTTTGCTTTCGTTTGCCATCGATCGCCTCAAAGTCCAGCAACGCGAAGCGGGCGTCCGGCACGACCTGATCGACGCGGTCTTCGCGCTTGGTGGGGAGGATGATCTCGTCCGCTTGCTCGACCGTGTCCATGCGCTGCAGGCCTTTGTCACGATTGAGGATGGGGCGAACCTGCTCGCGGGCTACAAGCGTGCGGCGAATATCCTCAAGAAGGAAGGTTGGGATACGCAACCCCGTCTCCCCGGACTTGATCCGGGGTCCCGCTCCACTTCTGACGCAGATGAAGAAGCGGGATCCCGGCTCGGGGGCCGGGACGACGGGGATATTGGTATCTCATACACCCCCGAACCTGCCGAACAGGCGCTGATCGATGCGCTTGCCGCTGCGGCCCCTCGCGCTGCCGAGGCGGTGGAGGCAGAGCGCTTCGCCGATGCGATGGCGGCGCTTGCGACCTTGCGTGCGCCCATCGACCGCTTCTTCGAAGAGGTGATTGTCAACGCCGACGAAGCGGACAAACGCGCCGCGCGGCTGGCGCTGCTCGCGCGGTTTCGCGATGCGGTGCACCGGGTCGCGGATTTCAGCCGGATCGAGGGATGATTTTCCCTATCGCTCCCAATTAACCAACTGCTCGGGAACTGCCATGACATTGAAGACGGTCTATGTTTTTGGGGGCAAAGCCGACCATTCCGACCCGCGCCAGAAGGATAAAACCATCACCGGAGGCAAGGGCGCAAACCTTGCCGAAATGGCCAGCATCGGCCTGCCGGTGCCGCCGGGCTTCACCATCACCACCGAAGAATGTGTGCGTTATCTGCAAGATGGCGCGGATTTCTCGGACAAATTGCGAGCCGCCGTCGCCGCTGCGTTAACCCATGTTGAGGGGAGCGTGGGCAAGAATTTCGGCGATGCGGGCGATCCGCTGCTGGTATCGGTGCGATCAGGCGCGCGGGTTTCGATGCCGGGGATGATGGACACCGTGCTCAATCTCGGCCTCAACGATGCGACCGTCAAAGGCCTGGCGGCATCATCGGGGGACGCCCGCTTCGCGTGGGATTCCTATCGCCGGTTTATCCAGATGTATTCCGACGTCGTGCTCGGCCTCGATCACGGATTGTTTGAAGAAGCGCTGGAGATCGTCAAGGAAGACAACGGCTTCTATAACGATACCGAGATGACCTCTGAAGACTGGCAGGCGCTGGTCAGCGAATTCAAAGGGATTGTCGAACAGGAACTGGGCCGCCCGTTCCCGCAGGACGTCCACGAACAGCTGTGGGGCGCCATCCGCGCGGTGTTCGATAGCTGGGATAGCGACCGCGCCAAGGTTTACCGCCGGTTGAATGACATTCCCGCCGATTGGGGCACCGCGGTCAATGTGCAGGCGATGGTGTTCGGCAATATGGGCGACACCAGCGCCACCGGGGTCGCCTTTACCCGCGATCCGGCGACGGGGGAGCGCGCCTATTACGGCGAATACCTGATCAACGCGCAGGGAGAGGACGTGGTCGCGGGCATCCGCACACCGCAATACCTCACCAAATCCGCACGCGAAGCCGCCGGGGCCAAGCCGCTGAGCATGGAAGAGGCGCTGCCCGATGCCTATGCCGAGTTGGCCCGCGTGTTCGATCTGCTCGAACTGCATTACAAGGATATGCAGGACATCGAGTTTACCGTGGAACGCGGCACCTTGTGGATGCTGCAAACCCGCTCGGGCAAGCGCACCGCCAAGGCCGCGCTCAAGATGGCGGTCGATATGGTGGCAGAAGGTCTGATCGACACGCGTGAGGCGGTGCGGCGGGTCGATCCGATGGCGCTCGACCAATTGCTCCACCCGACCCTCGATCCCAAGGCCGAACGCCATGTGCTGACCACCGGGCTTCCTGCATCGCCGGGCGCGGCGGCGGGCAAGATCGTGCTTGATGCCGATACGGCTGAACAATGGGCCGGGCGCGGGGAGAAGGTGATTCTCGTGCGCGTTGAAACCTCGCCCGAGGATATTCACGGGATGCACGCCGCACAGGGTATCCTCACCGCGCGAGGCGGAATGACGAGCCACGCGGCGGTGGTCGCGCGCGGAATGGGCCGCCCTTGCGTGTCCGGCGCAGGCGCGGTGTCGATTGACCGCGCGGCCCGCACGCTGCGGATCGGGCAGCACGAACTGGCGGAAGGTGATGCGATCACGCTCGATGGTGCAACCGGGCAGGTCATGCTCGGCATCGTGCCCACGGTTGAGCCGGAACTGGTGGGCGATTTCGGCACGCTGATGGTTTGGGCCGATGAATTGCGGCGGATGAAGGTGCGCACCAATGCCGAAACGCCAGAAGATTGCCGCATGGCGCGGCAATTCGGCGCGGAAGGCATCGGGCTGTGCCGAACGGAACATATGTTCTTTGAAGCGTCCCGGATCAGCCTGGTGCGCCAGATGATCCTTGCCGATGACGAGGCCGGCCGCCGCCGCGCGCTGGATCAACTACTGCCCGAACAGCGCGCTGATTTTACGTCGATCTTTGAGGTGATGGCTGGGCTGCCGTGCACCATCCGCTTGCTCGATCCGCCACTGCACGAATTCCTCCCCCACGCGGATGAGGATTTTGCCGAACTGGCCGATGCGACCGGGCTGGGGGTCGATCATCTCAAGCGCCGGGCGGGTGAGCTGCACGAATTCAACCCGATGCTGGGCCATCGCGGCTGCCGCCTTGGGATCACTTATCCTGAAATCTACGAAATGCAGGCGCGCGCGATTTTCGAAGCCGTGTGCGCGGTGAAGGCTTCAAGCGGTGAGGCGCCGTTGCCCGAAATCATGATCCCGCTGGTCGCGACCAAGCGCGAATTGGCGATCTTGCGCGCGTTGATCGACCGGGTGGCTGAAGCGGTGTTCGCCGAAGTCGGCACGCGAGTGGAATACCTCGTCGGCACGATGATCGAACTGCCGCGCGCAGCGTTGATGGCGGGCGAGATTGCCGAGGAGGGTGCGTTCTTCAGTTTCGGCACCAATGATTTGACGCAGACGACACTGGGTGTGTCGCGCGATGATGCGGCAAAGTTTCTCAGCACCTATGTCGACAAAGGCATTTTCCCGCGCGATCCCTTCGTCAGCCTTGATATCGAGGGCGTCGGCCAGTTGGTCGAACTGGCGGCGCAGCGGGGCAGGGCGACGCGGCCGGGTATCAAGCTGGGCATTTGCGGCGAACACGGCGGCGATCCGGCTAGCATTGCTTTTTGCGAAAAGGTCGGGCTCGATTATGTCAGCGCCTCACCATACCGGGTGCCGATTGCGCGATTGGCAGCGGCACAGGCCGCGCTGGCGAAGGGTTAGGTTCCGGCGAGGGAACGCCGCCCGGTCAGGGTGACGATCTCGAAGGTTTCTGTGGTTTTGCCATCGTCATCGGCCCGTTCAGCGAAAGCGGCGCGGGCGCGGGCCAAGGCGGCTTTGCCAAGCGGCGGGCCGGGGCGTGCCAGCGCATTGCCCAGCCCCTGATCGCGCAGGTCTGCAACCAGTCGGTCGAGATTGGAATAGCGCACGGTCAGCGTGTGGGTATCAACCACCGGGTCTTTCCAGCCTGCGCGCTGGAGCAATTGCGGCGCGGCGCGGGCATCGACCATCGGATGAATGCGCGCAGCCGGACGATCAGGCTCAGCAGCGAGCATCGCAGCACGCAGGGCGCGCAAGCTTTGGCCGCCGATAAAACTGGCGATCACCAACCCGCCGGGGGTTAACGCGTTGCGCAAGTGAATAAGGGCGCCGGGCAGGTCATTGACCGCATCAAACTGACCGATAACGGCGATAAAATCATAGCCGCTTTCGGGCAGCGGCTGCGCCGAATCGGCGGTAGCGCCGAAAGTCAGCGCGGCATCGCCGCACGTCAGATAATCCGCAAGCGTATGGCCGCCGGTGCCGATCACCAATGCGCTCTTGGGCTTGTGCCGGACGAAGCCTAGGCGTTCGATCATGTCATCGGCAATATCATCGATCAGAAAGCTGGCTGTATCACCCCGATGCAGGCGGCGCTTGGCAGAGCGAAGGACGCGTGCCACGCGGCGGCGTTCCGAAAAGATGGTGGGGACTTGGCTCAGGCTCATCATCAGCGCCCTGCCGCGCTTGCCAGTATAGCGCAAGCCATGCGACAGTTGCGTGGATGGCAGTGGTCGCTCAGCTAGCCCAAGGTATTCGTCCTGTGGTGGATATGATCTATCCGCCGCGCTGCCCTGCGTGCGGTGTCGCGCTTGCCGATCAGCACGGGCTGTGCGGTGAATGCTGGGCCTCGCTCGATATCCCGGCGGCTGGGGCGGAGGAGGTAGGCAGCACACCGATTTACGCGGCAACGCTATACAACGACACCTCGCGCAAGCTGGTGCTGGCTTACAAACATGGTGGGCGAATTGCGCTGTCCCGCTTGCTTGCCAGCATGATCGCAGCACGCCTGCCCGCAACCGCCATCCCGCCGTTGCTGGTGCCAGTCCCGCTGCATCGCTGGCGATTATGGCACCGCGGGTTCAATCAGGCAGCATTGCTGGCCAACGAACTGGCTTGCCTGGGAAAGGGTGAACCCTGTGTCGATGGGCTTATCCGCCGAAAGCGCACGCCGAGTTTGGGCGGTCTGGGCCGCGAAGCGCGCGATAGGGCCTTGGCAGGCGCGATCGTATTAAACGCAGCGAGGGCAGGCCTTATGGCGGGACGCGATGTGATCCTGATCGACGATGTCTTTACCAGCGGAGCGACCAGCCGCGCCTGTATCTCTGCGATCGTGCAAACCCGTCCAGCCAGCATTGCGGTGGCCTGCTTTGCGCGGGTTGATACTGACAAACGCCTGATCAATCGATAGCGCCTGCCATAAAAACATAACGCCCGAGGCTTTGTAAGCCTCGGGCGCCACGTGACGAAACGGTGTGGATCCACCCTTCCGGGTTTTATCGGCCACCCCCTAAGTTGGCCGACAGGATCCTGTCCCTTACGTTCAATCGGTCGCACTGGCACCCCGTTGCCAGTTTGCGGCCCGACCACCCCCAAACGTGACACCGGGCGGTGCCGCTATTCGGTTGAGAACCTCCGTTAAGAGATCTAACGCCTTTGTTTCATTGTGTCAGGCAATGCGGAAGGCGAAACCTTGATCTGGCGATTTTTTTACGTGCGCCTGTTGTGAACGTGCAACAATCATCGCTAGGAAGCGATGCGGCCCTTATGAACGGTATCGAACGCCTTTCTTCACGCAACATAAGTTCGCATGGAGCCTGATTTGACCGAGATCCATTTGACAACTGATGAACGTGAGACCGGCACCACTTTCGCGCCCAAATTCGACGCCATTGGATTGTTGACCGCAGTGGTGGTCGATCATGCAACGTCGATGGTGCTGGTTGTGGCGCATATGAACCGTGAGGCACTCGATGCGACGCTTGCCACCGGGCGCGTGCATTTCTGGTCACGATCACGCGGGCGTTTGTGGATGAAGGGTGAGACTTCGGGGAATGTTCTCGAAGTCGAAGAAGTGTTGGTGGACTGCGATCAAGATGCGTTGGTGATCCGCGCGCGGCCTGCGGGGCCGACCTGCCATACCGGACAGCAAAGCTGCTTTTATCGACGCGTGGAAACTGGCGCCGACGGGCCTGTTCTCGTTAAGGTCAAGACTTGACGCTCACGTAAAGGGAAGGTATGGAGCGGCCATGGCTACAGCACCTGCTCAGAACCCCGCCGCGATCTCGGAAACGGACACCGGTCATGAGCCGCGCCGTAACGGCGCCCATCTTGACCGGCCCGACAAGCACGCCCGCGAACAGTTCACGATATCGGATCTCACATCCGAATTCGGCTGCACCGCTCGCGCGCTGCGGTTTTATGAAGACGAGGGGCTGATCAACCCCGCCCGAGTCGGTCTTACCCGCGTCTATTCGAAACGAGACCGTGCGCGTCTGGCGTGGATCATGCGTGCCAAGAATGTTGGCTTTAGTCTGCACGAAATTCGCGAGATGATCGATCTTTATGATCTTGATGATGGCCGCGTTGAACAGCGCCGCGTCACGATCGAGAAATGCCGCACGCACATCGCCAAGCTTAAGGCGCAACGCGACGATATCGATTCTTCGATCAATGAACTCACCGATTTTGTCGCCGAGATTGAAAAGCTCGACCCGCGCTGATCCGATCAGACGGGCGAAACCTTCACTAACCACGATGTTCACCAAAGGGATTAAGTGATGCCGACCTATACCGCTCCAACCCGCGACACGCGTTTCGTCGTCAACGAAGTGCTCGATCTGGCGAGCTACGGCAATCTGCCCGGCTTTGAAAATGCCACCCCGGACATGATCGACACGGTGATAAACGAGGCTGGCAAATTCTGTGCTGAGGTGCTCGCGCCGATCAATCAGGCGGGCGATGAACATGGCTGCACCCGGCATGAAGATGGCAGCGTCACCACCCCTCCGGGCTTCAAGGAAGCCTATCAGGCCTATGTCGAAAGCGGTTGGGGCACGCTGGCACAGCCAGAGGAATTCGGCGGGCAAGGTCTGCCGCATACGCTCGGCTTTGTGCTGGAGGAATATTCCGGCACCGCCAATCAGGCCTTTGCGATGTATCCGGGCCTGACTGCCGGGGCGATTTCGGCAATTACTGCCAAGGGATCGGACGAACAGAAGGCGGCCTATCTGCCCAAGATGATTTCAGGCGAATGGTCGGGCACCATGAACCTGACGGAACCGCATTGCGGCACCGATCTGGGCATGATCCGCACCAAGGCGGTGCCCAATGGTGACGGCTCTTATGCGATTACCGGCACCAAGATTTTCATCTCGGCAGGCGAGCATGATCTCACCAGCAACATCATCCATCTGGTGCTGGCCAAGACCCCCGGCGCACCTGACAGCACCAAAGGTATTTCGCTGTTCATCGTGCCCAAGTTCATCCTCGACGAAAATGGTGAACCGGGCGCGCGTAACGGCGTGACCTGCGGCTCGATCGAAAAGAAGATGGGCATCCATGGCAACGCCACCTGCCTGCTCAACTACGACGGCGCGACCGGCTACATGGTGGGTGAGGAAAACAAGGGTCTGGCCGCGATGTTCATCATGATGAACGCCGCGCGGCTTGGCGTTGGCATTCAGGGCTATGCCCAGGCCGAAGTCGCCTATCAGAACGCGGTTAACTACGCGCTTGATCGCCGTCAGGGCCGTGCGCTGACCGGCCCGGCCGAGCCCGATGCCAAGGCCGATCCGATCTTTGTCCACCCTGACGTGCGCCGCATGTTGATGGACGCCAAGGTGTTTACCGAAAGCATGCGGGCGCTGTGTCTGTGGGGGGCGTTGCAGGTCGATCTGACCCACAAGGCCCAGACTGCAGAAGCGCGTGAAACCGCCGATCTGCTGATCGGCCTGATGACTCCGGTGATCAAGGGCTACGGCACCGACAAGGGCTATGACATCGCCACCAACATGCAGCAGGTTTACGGCGGGCACGGCTATGTGCGCGAATGGGGCATGGAACAGTTCGTGCGCGATAGCCGTATCGCGATGATCTACGAAGGCGCCAACGGCGTGCAGGCGATGGACCTGTGCGGCCGCAAGCTGGCAGCCGGCGGCGGCAAGGCGATCCAGCTGTTCTTCGCCATGATCGACGAGGAAATCGCTGCGGGCAAGCAGGTGGCAGAGTTGAAAGACATTGCCGAACGGCTTGAAAAGGCGCTGGGCGAACAGAAGGCGGCGACCATGTGGTTCATGCAGAACGCGATGGCCAACCCCAATCACCTTGGCGCAGGCGCGCATCACTATATGCACATCATGGGGATCGTGACTCTCGGCTTCTTCTGGTTGAAGATGGCCAAGGTGGCGCTGGCCAAGCTCGCCGATAAACCGTCAGACCATGCGTTTTACGAGGCCAAGCTGGTTTCGGCCAACTACTACGCCGAACGTTTCCTGCCCGATGCGGGCGCGTTGCGGCGCAAGCTGGAGGCGGGGAGCGAATACATGATGAAGCTTCCAGCAGATGCGTTTGCCACTGCGGCATAGGAACGCTTGCACACAACTGCGCCCTTGGGTTGCGCATGGGACATTGACATCAGGCGCATTCGGGCCGCCTTGTTTTTACAGGGCGGTCCGCTTTGTGTGTCGCGCGTGGGTTCGCGTTCAGTTGGCGGGACCCTATCTTGCTGTGGTGAGGAGCAGGCTTTGACTATTCGGCTATTGTTGCAGGCCTTGGCGGTGATGGCGCTGGCTTTTTCCGGGTCGGGGCCAGCAATCGCGGGGCAGGTTGAACCAACCAACGCAGAAACAAGTGGTCGTTATGTGTTTTCCGGCTGGGAAGGACCAGACTTACCGGTGTGGTACCAGCTGCCAGACCTGGTCGCGGCCGATACGCCAGTGGTGTTCGTGATGCACGGCGTGAACCGCGATGCCGATCGCTACCGCGATGAATGGGCGGCGCTGGCCCGTCAGCACGGATTTATCGCGGTGGCGCCCGAGTTTTCCCGTGCCGATTTCCCCGGTTCACGCGGGTATAATACCGGTTATTTTGCCAACACGGATGGCTCGCCGCGGCCACGCGCATTGTGGTCATTTTCCGCAATCGAACCGCTGTTCGACGAGGTGCGACAACGGTTCGGAACGCAGGTGCAGCGTTACACGATCTATGGCCATTCAGCGGGCGCGCAATTTGTCCATCGCTATGTCCTGTTCATGCCCGATGCGCGAATCGAACAGGCCATTGCAGCCAATTCCGGCTGGTACACCATGCCCGATTTTGGCACCGCGTTCCCCTATGGCCTTGCGGCTACTCCGATTGACGAGGCTTCCTTGAAGGCCGCGCTTGGAAAACCGCTTACCGTGCTGTTAGGCACCGCCGATACCGATACCGATGATACAGACCTGCGCAAGACGCCGCAGGCCAACCGTCAAGGCCCGCACCGCTATGCACGCGGGCAGACGTTCTTTGCGAAAGCGCAGAAAACGGCTGCTGCAATGGGGACGACGCTGGGCTGGAGTCTGGAAACCGTGCGCGACATCGGCCACAGCAATGCTGGTATGGCCAAGGCTGCGGCGCAGCGGATCGCTGCGCGGGCAAACAGGGATAAGCAACGATGATGAAGCGGTTGATGACGCAGGCGGCGTTTCTGGCGCTGACAATAGTGCTGCCGGCAGGGTCAGCCACCGCCGAGGTTGCACCGAACGCGCAATTGTCGGCACCATTGCACTCCTATCTGGATAGCCAGTATGATCAGGTGATTGCAGACCTGATCCGCATCACCGAAACCCCCGCTCCGCCGTTCAAGGAGCAGGCGCGCGCGGAATTGTTCGCCGCAATGCTGCGCGATGCCGGGCTGGCCGATGTGACCATTGATGCTGAAGGCAACGTGCTCGCGCTGCGGCCCGGAACCGCAGATGGCCCCGTGTTCGTTGTCTCTGCCCATCTCGACACGGTCTTTCCCGAAGGCACCCCGATCAAGGTGACGCGCGACGGCGATCGCTTGATGGCTCCGGGCATTGGTGACGACAGCCTTGGCCTTGCCTCGATCCTCGCATGGGTGCGCTTGCTGGAGGCAGAGGGTGTCGCGACCAGCCATCCCATCCTGTTCGTGGCCACCGTGGGCGAAGAAGGGCCGGGCGACCTTCGCGGCGTGCGCCATCTGTTTACTAAGGGCGAATATGCGGGCCGCATCGCCGGCTTCCTGTCGATCGACAATGCCGATGCCGGACGTGTGGTCAACGCTGCCGTGGGCTCGCGCCGCTACCGTCTGGCGTTCAAAGGGCCGGGCGGGCACAGCTATGGCGCGTTCGGTATCGTCAACCCGATGGCCGCGATGGCCGAAACCGTCAGCAGGCTTTACGCGATCGACGTGCCATCTGACCCCAAGACGACCTACGCGGCGAGCGTGGTCAGCGGCGGTACGTCAGTCAATACGATCCCCAATGAAATCCTGCTTGAAATCGACATGCGGTCGAGCGATCCGGCAGCACTGGCTAAGCTGGAACAGGCAATGCTGGCCGCAGCCGAAGCGGCAGTGGCGCGTGAGAATGCGGCGCGATCGGTCAATGCTGGCGTCGTTACCCTTACCCCGCAATTGATTGGTGATCGCCCTGCGGGATCGACCGCTGTCGATCACCCACTGGTGCGCGATGCCATCGCTGCCTCACAGGCGGCCGGGTTTACGTCCCGTCTCGATGCGTCGTCTACCGATGCCAATATTCCCATGAGC
Source organism: Porphyrobacter sp. MBR-49 (assembly GCF_053628655.1). Classification (NCBI taxonomy): domain Bacteria; kingdom Pseudomonadati; phylum Pseudomonadota; class Alphaproteobacteria; order Sphingomonadales; family Erythrobacteraceae; genus Porphyrobacter; species Porphyrobacter sp. MBR-49. The sequence continues at coordinate 88,638 of NZ_JBRJGU010000009.1, read as the reverse complement.
CTTGGCATCCCTGCGCTGACCATCGGTACCGGGGCTGGTGGCGGGCGGACGCATAGCGTTGACGAATATCTTGAAACCGGGCGCGAACGGTTTGTCACCGGGCTTTCTGTCGGGCTGGGCATTATTCTGGCGCAAACGCAGGCGCGCCCCGGCGACTGATCAGGCCACTTCGATTTTGGCGGCGACTTCTTCAATCGTGCCTGTCACCAGCAAGGGGCTGCCGCCCACCATCCCGACATTGGTCTGGCCGTTTTCGCCTGTGCGCAGCCACGCGATGTTTTGCGCCACGACAAGATAATTGCCGCCACGTGATTCCAGCAGAACGAATTTCATGTGAAGTCTCCCGAGCCGCTGGAGCGATTCCCGGCAGGTCGTCTGCCGGGATAGCGCGACTCGGTTAAGGATACTTATTCAACCGGCAGGAAATCGGGCACCGAGAGATACCGCTCTCCGGTATCATAATTGAAGCCCAGCACGCGGGCACCCGCAGGCAGCTCACCCAGCTTCTTCGCAATTGCCGCCAGCGTCGCGCCAGATGAAATCCCTACCAGCATCCCTTCTTCGCGAGCCGCACGGCGGGCCATTTCCTTTGCCTCTTCAGCGCCGACCTGAATCGCCCCATCAATTGCAGCGGTGTGGAGATTGCCCGGAATGAAGCCCGCGCCGATGCCCTGGATCGGGTGGGGGCCGGGCTGCCCGCCGTTGATGACCGGGGACAGTTCAGGCTCAACCCCGTAAGCCTTGAACCCGGCCCAGTGCTTTTTCAGCTCCTCGGCGCAGCCCGTCAGGTGTCCGCCGGTGCCAACGCCGGTGATCATCACATCAATCGGTGCATCGGCAAAATCAGCGAGGATTTCGTGCGCTGTGGTGCTGGCGTGGATGGCGGGGTTGGCGCTATTGTCGAACTGGCTTGGCATCCATGCGCCGTCGGTCTGATCGACCAGCTCCTGCGCCCGCTCAATCGCGCCTTTCATGCCCTTTTCGCGCGGGGTAAGGTCAAAGCTTGCTCCGTAAGCGAGCATCAATCGCCGCCGTTCGATCGACATCGATTCGGGCATTACCAGTACCAGCCTGTAACCCTTGACTGCGGCCACCATCGCAAGGCCGATACCGGTGTTGCCGCTGGTCGGTTCGACAATCGTGCCGCCGGGCCGCAGCGCGCCGCGTGCTTCGGCATCCTCAACCATCGCCAGCGCGATGCGATCCTTGATCGAACCGCCGGGGTTCGACCTTTCGGATTTTATCCACACTTCGTGATCGGGGAACAGCCGCGCCATGCGGATATGCGGGGTCGCGCCAATGGTCGCAAGGATGCTGTCAGCTTTCATGTCGTTACCTCTCTCTTGAGCGCAGCAGGTTCAAAACTGCGCGCGCGGCGCAGTTCAGGGAAATACCACGCCCATACCAATGTCACGAGTATCGCACCTGCGCCGCCGAATACAACCGCTCCGGTCGCACCCAAGATCGCAGCGGCGACGCCCGATTGCATCTCGCCCAATTCATTGGAGGCAGAAATCGCAAGGCCCGAAATCGCCGAAACCCGCCCGCGCCGGTCATCGGGCGTGAACAATTGCACCAGCGAAGACCGGATGAACACCGACACCATGTCGACCGCCCCCATCACCGCAAGGATTGCCAGCGACAGGATGAAGTTGCGGGAAAAGGCAAAAGCAATAGTGGCCGCGCCGAACGCAGCTACTGCCCACAGCATCTTGATGCCCACTTCGCGCTCCAATGGTCGGAACGACAGCCACAACGCAACACTCGCCGCGCCCAGTGCAGGGGCAGCGCGCATCAGGCCTAATCCTTCCGGCCCGACAAACAGGATGTCGCGCGCGAACACCGGCAACAGCGCGGTTGCGCCAGCCAGCAGCACTGCGAACAGATCGAGCGTGATGCAGCCCAGCAAAAACCGTTCGCGCCACACATAAACCAGTCCTTCGATGATCTGCCGCAGCGGCTTTAACGGCGGGCCTTCGTGCGTGGCGCGAACCGGGCGGACGGTGAGGATCAACACCATCGCCGCCATCAGCATTGCAGCAGACAGCGCGTGAGGCAGCCATTCGGCGCGCGCAAATATCAACCCGCCCACCGCAGGCCCGGCTACGCTGGCGGTCTGCCATGCGATTGATGAGAGTGCGATCGCGCGCGGAAGCATCTGGGAGGGGACAATATTCGGCGCAATCGCGCTCATTGAAGGGCCGACGAATACGCGCGCCGTGCCATGCGCCGCAGCAAGTGCGAACAGGATCGGGATGTTGAGCGCGTCCTGCCAGGTCATCACCGCCAACAGCACTGCAACGCAACCGTCGATCCCATTGGCAAAGGCCGCAACATGGCGGCGATCAAACCGATCAGCCGCCAGACCCGCGACCGGGGTCAGCAAGAACAACGGAATGAACTGCGCGAGGCCTAGTAGCCCAAGCTGGAACGACGCCTCAGCCACGCTCATCCCGTAGTCGGCGCGCGCGGTTTCATAGAGTTGATAACCGAGCAACACGACCATCGACATGGTCGCAAACACCGCGAAGAAGCGGGCGAGCCAATAGCGCCGGTAATCGCCGATCTGCAGCGGTGAGGTTGGTTCGGTCATATCTGCGCCATGGCAGGCGAATATGCGGCTGCCAAGCAGATGAAATCTGTCAGCGGCGAGACTGACCTATCAGGTGTGTCAGCGCGAACGGCGCAGGCGCGGGTTGGGCTGCAACTGATCGATGATCGCAACGAAATCATCGAGCCGGATTATCCGTTCGAACTGAAGCCCCGCGCGGTCATCACGCGTCCACATCACATAGGCTTCGATCCGGCCAACCACGGGGAGGCGAATGATGATGCGGTCGCCGCGCTGCAATTGCCTGACACCATCGACCATAAAGCCGTGCGCGGAAAGGTTACAGACGTGCAAATGCAGATCGCCGTGCACAAAATGCTCGACGATAGCCGGAAAATCGACCGGGTGGCGCGCTGCACGGCGCAGATCGGTAACACTGAGATTAGCTCCACCAGCCACGTCTTGCGATCCTTCCGTCCGCATTGGTCCAGAAGCGAAAGATGCCGCATAAAGGCTGATAATTGGTAAAGAACGTCCGCCAGTCAGTATCAGCAATGCACCAGAGCGTGCCGTTTCCTGCCCAGGCTGATCCTCAACGTCTCACCATCGCCTGGCTGGACGAGGAAGGCTGGATCGGTGATTATCTCGCCGTCCAGCTTGACCGCGCCCTCAGCCAGCTTGCGTTTAGCCTCGCCGTTTGAGGCGGTGAGGCCAAGTTCGGTCAGCAGCGCGGCGATGCGCATCCCGTCGATGCCCACGGCGAGGCTCGGCAGATCCTCTCCTGCGCCGCTTCCGGCAAAAGTCTCACGCGCGGTTGCTTCGGCGCGGGTTGCGGCATCGTCGCCGCGCACCAGCTTCGTCACCTCGTTCGCGAGCACCGCCTTGGCCGCGTTGATCTCCGCGCCTTCAAGCGATTCGAGCCGCGCGATTTCGTCCAGCGGCAAATCGGTGAACAGCCGCAGGAACCGCCCCACATCGCGATCATCGACGTTGCGCCAGTATTGCCAGAAATCGTAGGCCGGAAGCTGATCTTCGTTGAGCCACACCGCGCCCGCCGCCGTCTTGCCCATCTTCGCGCCGTCGGCGGTGGTCAGCAGCGGAGTGGTCAGGCCGAACAGTTCCGTCCCGTCCATTCGCCGGCCGAGTTCGATCCCGTTGACGATATTGCCCCACTGATCGCTGCCGCCCATCTGCAAGCGCGCGCCCATTTCACGCGACAAGTGGCGGAAATCATAGCCTTGCAGGATCATGTAATTGAATTCGAGGAAGGTCATCGGCTGTTCGCGTTCCAACCGCAGCCGCACCGAATCGAAGCTCAGCATCCGATTGATGGTGAAATGCGTGCCCACCTGCTGGAGCAGTTCGATATAGCCCAGCTGACCCAGCCAATCATGGTTGTTGACCATCACCGCGTCGGTCGGCCCGTCACCAAAGGTCAGCAACTTGTCGAACACCGTGAAGATCGAGGCGATATTGGCCTCAATCACCTCATCGGTCAGCATTTTGCGGCTTTCATCGCGCCCCGAAGGATCACCGATCCGCGTCGTGCCACCACCCATCAGCACAATCGGCTTGTGCCCGGCCTGTTGCAGACGGCGCAGCATCATGATCTGCACCAGGCTGCCAATGTGCAAAGACGGTGCCGTGGCGTCAAAACCGATATAGCCCGGCACGACCTGCTTTGCGGCCAGCGCGTCAAGCCCGGTCGCATCGGTCATCTGGTGAATATAGCCGCGTTCGTCCAGCAGGCGCAGCAGGTCGGATTCGTAATTGCTCATGGTCGCGGCGCTTAACAGGGGGGAGGGGCAACGGGAAGTGGCTTGCGAGGGTGGAACCGAAGCGGCAAAGCTGGGCAATGCACACGCTCATGCTCCATCGCACCTGCGACCTCGGCCCGATCCGCGCTGTCACAGCTTCGATAACCGCCACACCGCAGGGGTGCGAGGCGGAGTTCCGGCTCGATGGGCAAGTGCCCGCCATCGTGTTGCCGCGGCCCGCTGCGCCAGAACGCGCTGACAATCTGTGGCGGACCACCTGCTTCGAAATATTCTGGCAGCCGCTGGGCGGGACATATTACCGCGAATTCAACCTCTCACCATCGGGTCGCTGGGCCGCCTATGACTTCGATTCCTTCCGCGAAGGGATGCACGATGCGCCGGTTGATGCGATTGCGCTGGCGTGTTCGCATGATGACAGCGGACTTGTGCTGCGTGCACAGATCGCAGCCGATTTGCCGATCCCTGCGCAAGTTGCGCTCAACGCGGTCGTCGAACATGCTGATGGCGGCAAGCAATATTGGGCGCTCGCTTTCCCGCCCGGCCCGCCCGAATTCCACTCCGAGGCAAACCGAAAGTTGATCATCGCACCTTAAGGCGCAGTGGGCGCGTGACCAATGATACCGTTCATCGGTGCAAATGCCATTGCCTTTGCCGCTTTGCTGCTCCACCCCTTGACGCATGAAGACAGGTATTGACCGGCTGCTGGCCGATCCCGAACTGCTGACGGCGCTCAAGGGCCGCCGCGTCGCGTTGGTAGCCCACCCGGCGAGTGTGACGTCCGATCTTACGCATAGCCTCGATGCGCTGATCGCAGTGGGCGTGAACGTCAACAGCGCGTTTGGCCCGCAGCACGGGTTGAAAGGCGACAAACAGGATAACATGGTCGAAACTGCGGATGCGATGGATCCGCGTTACGGCATCCCGATATTCTCGCTTTATGGCGAAGTGCGCCGCCCGACCGGGCAGATGATGTCGAGCGCCGATGTGTTCCTGTTCGACCTGCAAGACCTCGGCTGCCGGATCTACACCTTCGTCACCACACTGCTGTATTTGCTGGAAGAAGCCGCCAAAGCGGGCAAGGAAGTCTGGGTGCTCGATCGCCCCAACCCGGCCGGACGCCCGGTCGAAGGCACGTTGCTGGTGCCTGGGCAGGAAAGCTTTGTCGGTGCCGCACCAATGCCGATGCGTCACGGATTGACGATGGGTGAAATGGGCCATTGGTTCATCGCCCATTTCGGGCTCGACGTCGCTTACAAGGTGGTGGCGATGGAGGGTTGGCGTCCCGATGCAGATGACGGATGGGGCTGGCCGACGTCACGCTTGTGGATCAACCCTTCGCCCAATGCCGCCAATGTTAACATGGCGCGCTGCTACGCTGGCACCGTGATGCTCGAAGGCACCACGCTGTCAGAAGGCCGCGGCACCACGCGGCCACTGGAGGTGCTGTTCGGCGCGCCCGATGTTGACGCCGGCGCGGTGCTGAGGGAAATGCGCCGCCTCGCGCCCGCGTGGCTGGCAGGCTGCAGCTTGCGCGAATGCTGGTTCGAACCGACCTTCCACAAGCACGCAGGTGTGCTCTGCAATGCATTGATGATTCATGCAGAAGTTGGCTTTTATGATCACTACGCATTCAAGCCCTGGCGCTTACAGGCGCTGGCGTTCAAGGCGATCCGGCGGCTTTATCCGGATTACCCGCTGTGGCGCGAATTCCCTTACGAATACGAACTGAACCGGCTTGCGATCGATGTGATCAATGGCGGGCCTTCGCTGCGTCAGTGGGTTGATGACGCCGCCGCAAAGCCAGATGATCTTGACGTCATGGCGTCCCATGACGAGGCGGCGTGGGTCGCCGAAGTGCGCGAACACCTGCTTTACGCATGAATAAATCTCGCGGCGCCGAAACGCCGTTAGCAAAACAGAATGGCGGCACGACTGCCATCAAGGGAAGGGATTGCAAATGGCGACCACACCGATGAACGTATCGGGTTCCAGATCGGTCAGGGTGACGCTGTGGATACTGTTGATCGTCTATATTTTCAACTTTATCGACCGCCAGATCGTCAATATCCTTGCCGAACCGATCGCCCGCGATCTGGGGCTTAGCGACACCCAGATCGGGTTGATGACCGGGTTGGCCTTTGCGCTGTTTTACACGGTGCTGGGCATCCCGATTGCGCGCTTTGCCGACCGGTCATCCACCAGTCGCCCGGCAGTCATCGCGGTTTCTCTGGCCATATGGTCGGGCATGACCGCGCTGTGCGGGCTGGCGCAGAACTTTTCGCAACTGCTGCTCGCGCGGATCGGGGTGGGCGTGGGGGAGGCGGGTTGCACACCGCCCGCGCATTCGTTGATCAGCGACATCGTGCCGCCGGAAAAGCGCAGTTCGGCGCTCGCCTTCTATTCGCTCGGCATCCCGATCGGCACGCTGATGGGGATGGTGATTGGCGGGATTCTCGCCGATTTCGTTGGTTGGCGAGAGGCATTCCTGATCGTCGGTTTGCCCGGCGTGGCGTTGGCGCTGGTGGTGTGGTTCGTGCTGAAAGACCCGCGCCGCAGTGATGCCCAGATGATCCTGCGTAACCAGAACCAGCCCGCCGCACTGCCGTTGATGGATGCGCTGAGGGTGGTGGTGAGTTCACGGGCGTTCGTGTTGCTGCTATTCGCGGGTTCGGCAGCGTCATTCCTGTCCTATGGCAAGACCACGTGGACCACGATCTTTTTCCAACGTACGCATGATCTGACACCGGGCGAGGTGGGGCTGTGGTTCGGCATCGTCGGCGGGGTAGGGGGCATCGTTGGCACCGTGCTCGGTGGCTATCTGGCTGATCGCTTCGGCGCAAAAAATCGCCGCCATGTGCTTAGCGCGCCCGCAATCGGCATGGCGTTGGCAGTGCCGCTGGCGTTGTTGGCCTATAATTCGCCAAGCTGGCCGATGGCGCTGGTGCTGCTGTTTTTGCCGACGATGTTCAATTCATTCTATTACGGGCCGACCTATTCGGCGGCGCAGGGGCTGGTGCCGATCCGCGCGCGCGCGATTGCGGCGGCGACGCTGTTGTTTTTCCAGAACCTGATCGGGCTGGGGTTGGGGCCGCTGTTCTTCGGAATGTTATCCGACCTGCTTCAGCCAGCCTATGGCACCGAAAGTGTGCGCTATGTGTTGTATGGCGCGGCGTTTCTGGGGCTGGTTCCGGCGTATTTCTTCTGGCGCTGCGGATTGCGGCTGAACGAGGAGCTGGATCAGAAGGATTAGTCGGGCGTGCGCACTGGCTGCACCACCGCCACCAGCACGAAGCTGATCAGCATCAACAGATACCAGCTGCCATATTTGGCGAGGCTGACCATGCGCCATTCGTTTTCCTGCCCCGGATAATTCCAGGCATTGGCGAAGGTGGCGATATTCTCGGCGAACCAGATGAACAGCGCAACGAGGCCGAAGCCGACCAGCAACGGCATCCAGCGATGCTCGCGCCAGTTACGAAAATGGACGCGGGTGCGCCAGAAGATCAACGCCGTGGCGGCAAACAGCCCCCAGCGGATGTCGATGGTGAAGTGGTGGGTGAAGAAATTGATGTAGACTGCTGCCGCCAGCGTCCACGTAATCCAAGCGGGCGGATAGTGACTGAAGCGGAAGTCGAAAATCCGCCACACCCGCGCGATGTAACTGCCGACAGCAGCATACATGAAGCCTGAAAACAGTGGCACGGCGCCGATGTGGAGCACGCTTGCCTCGGGATAAGTCCATGATCCGGCCTGCGTCTTGAACAGCTCCATTACCGTGCCGACGACGTGGAAGATCAGGATCACCCGCGCCTCGCGCCATGTCTCCAGCCGGAAGGCGAGCATCGCGGCTTGAATCGCGATGGCGGCGAGGGTTAGGAAGTCATAGCGGTGGAGAGGGGTGCTTTCGGGGTAGAAAAGGTGCGTCCCCAGCAGCAGCGCCAGCAGCAAGCCGCCAAACAGGCAGGCCCAGCCTTGCTTGAAGCCAAACAGCAGGAATTCATAGAGCCACAGCCGCCAGCCCGTGCCGGGGTCGAAGGCTTCGAGCTTGAGGCGGACCGCCTCGAAGCGGGTGTGGCCAGCTCTCGCCCCCTCTTCAGAGATCATTGGGTTGGCTTTGCCTCACACACCGCTGGTAGCGACCTCCCCGTCAGCACCCGTCGAGCAAGTGACTTGTCATAACCACCCTCATCAAGGTGGATGGCAATGACGGAGGGGAAACGCCGCTCCGTATTGATAACCGCATCGGCGTCTTGCGGGGCATTGCCCTCGTAAATGGTGGCACCGCGTTGCGGATCTGACAGATGGTAGGTCACAAAATCCATCATTCTGTCGAACTTCCGCATCTGCTCATCTTGGTGCAACTCGATGCCGAAACCGATCCCGCAGACTAGGCCGGGGCCAGTGTAAAGAGTGGACTGGACGCCTTCCCTACGCTCAGAATCAGGCACCGGACCTGATGGCGCCATTCTGACATCGCGCTCAGGTCGTGGGCCTGTGCAAGATGCACAAGCCAATGCCGCACCAGCAAGGAAGGTGCGGGCGAACCTCAAGCCCCGTGCTTCCGCGACAGCTCCCGCATCGCGTCGTCCAACCCATCGAGCGTCAGAGGATACATCCGGTCATTGACCAGCTGCTTGATCATCTTGGTCGATTGCGAATAGCCCCATTGCTTTTCCGGCACCGGGTTGAGCCACACGGTCGCGGGGTAAGTGTTGACCACGCGCTGCAGCCACAATGCGCCTGCTTCCTCGTTCATGTGTTCGACACTGCCGCCGGGATGGCTGACTTCATAGGGGCTCATCGCCGCATCGCCCACGAACACGATCTTGTAATCGTGGCCGTATTTGTAGAGCACGTCCCAGGTCTTGGTGCGTTCCTGCCAGCGGCGCTTGTTGTCCTTCCACACGCCTTCATATAGGCAGTTGTGGAAGTAGAAGAATTCAAGGTTCTTGAATTCCGCCGTGGCAGCGCTGAACAGCTCTTCGACCAGCTTGATGAAGGGGTCCATCGACCCGCCGACGTCGAGGAACAGTAGCAGCTTCACCGCATTGCGGCGTTCGGCGCGCATGTGGATGTCGAGCCAGCCCTGCTTGGCCGTGCCCTTGATCGTCGCATCAATATCAAGCTGATCCTGCGCGCCTTCGCGAGCGAAACGGCGCAATCGCCGGAGCGCCATCTTGATGTTGCGGGTGCCGAGTTCCTTGGTGTTGTCGAGGTTCTTGAACTCGCGTTTTTCCCAGACCTTGATCGCGCGCTTGTGCTTGCTCTCCCCGCCAATCCGCACGCCTTCGGGGTTGTATCCCGAATTGCCGAACGGCGAAGTGCCGCCAGTGCCGACCCATTTGTTGCCGCCCTGATGGCGCTTTTCCTGTTCTTCGAGCCGCTTTTTCAGCGTCTCCATGATCTCGTCCCAGTCGCCGAGCGATTTGATCGCTTCCATTTCCTCGGGCGTCAGGAACTTTTCGGCGACCGCTTTCAGCCAGTCTTCAGGGATATCGACCGGGTTCTGGCCGTAATCGGACATGATCCCCTTGAACACCTTGTGGAACACCTGATCGAACCGGTCGAGCAGGCCTTCATCCTTCACGAAGGTGGCGCGGGAGAGATAATAGAACGCCTCGGGCGTTTGATCGATCACGTCCTTGTCGAGCGCCTCCAGCAAGGTGAGGTGCTCTTTGAAACTGGCACCAATGCCGGCGGCCCGAAGCTCGTCGATGAAATTGAAAAACATGGGTGCGTGCTTAACCCGCGTCAGCGAACCTGACCAGTCCCCATTCTTGTGCAGCCTGCGCGCGGCGATTTAACACTTCGCTTACCATCATCGGTTACGTCTGCGCACACACAACAGGGGCCGCGCAGCCATGCAACAATTCGCCATCGACACCGCCAATGCTCACGCACTCGGCATGATCCCCGAAAGTTGCGGGGCGGTAACTGTCGGTTGCACCGATGTGGCGGGCGTGGTCGAGGCGGTGATCGCTTCGTCCAAGGCGCTACGCAGCGAACACGAGGCGCTGCGCGAAACCGTTCTCGCGCTGGAGGCTGACCAGTCGAAGGTCGCCGAAGCGAGCGATGAGGCCCGCCTATTGTCAGAACGCGCGATTGAACGCCTGTCGGAAGGCACCGCGCTGATCCAGTCGTCGCTCGGCCAGATCGCCGGGCTGATCGAGTTGGTCGACACGCTCGGCCAGCACGTCACCAGCTTTTCCGCCGCAATGGAGCAGGTGCGCCGCAGCGCGCAGGATATCGACAATATCGCCGAAACGACCAACATTCTTGCATTGAACGCCACTATCGAAGCGATGCGCGCAGGCGATGCGGGGCGCACCTTTGCGGTGGTGGCGGCCGAGGTCAAAAGCCTCGCCAATGATACCCGCAAGGCGACCGAGGAAATCGCCCAGACGATTGATGCGTTGGGCGGCGAGGCCGAAGTGGTGATCACCCGGATCGAGGCAGGGGCCAAGGCCAGCGGCGAAGCCCGCGCCTCGGTCGCACGGATCGAAAGCAGTCTCTCCAATGTGAGCGCTCTGGTGGAAGAGGTCGACAAGCAGAACGATGTCATCGCCCGGTCAACCGGCACGATCAGCAGCCATGTCGACAAGGTGCAGCGCGTGCTCACCAGCTATGACGCCGCCTCGCGCAGCAACGAAGAACGGCTGCACGGCGCGCACCGCAAGATGGAAGAGCTGGAAATCACCGCCAGCGAAATGTTTGATCGGATCGTTCAGGCAGGCCTCAGCCCTGAAGACAGTGCGATGGTTAGCCAGGCGCAGGAATTTGCCACCGCCGTCGCCGCCCATACCGAAGCGGCGCTGGCATCGGGCGCGCTCGACATGGGGTCACTGTTCGATACGGACTATGTGCCGGTGCCGAACACCAATCCGCAATTGTTCCGCACCCGGCTGACCGATTGGGCGCACGCGGAATGGCGCCCGTTCCTCGACCGCACCAAGGCGGGCGACGCGCGCATTTTGGCGGCGGCCTGCACCGATCTGAACGGATACCTGCCGACCCACCTCACCGAACGTTCACGCAAGCCAACCGGTGATCTGGCGCACGACACCAAATATTGCCGTAACGGGCGTTTGATGTTCGATACGATCGACCGCAAGGCCAAGGCCAGCACTGCGCCCTATATGATGGCGGTGTATCGTCAGGAAGGCGACGGCAACAATTACGTGGTGGTGCGCAACGTCTATGTCCCGCTGGTAATAGGTGGGCGGCGATGGGGTGATGTCGAACTGGCTTACAGTTTCGATTGATGGCTACAAAAAGCCGATGTTTCACGTGAAACATCGGCCTTAAGTCCTTCAAAAAGAGCCTAGCGGGGGTCTAGAGCGACCTAGGCGGGGCCTAAATCCCCCTAAGAAGTCACCCTTAGCTGGGATTGCGCCGCGCCATGAACGCGAGCCGTTCAAACAGCATGATGTCCTGTTCGTTCTTGAGCAGCGCACCATGCAGCGGCGGAATGGCGCTGTTGGGGTTGGCGTTCTGCAACACTTCCAGCGGCATATCCTCGTTCAGCAGCAGCTTGAGCCAGTCGAGCAATTCGCTGGTCGAAGGCTTCTTCTTCAGGCCCGGCACGTCGCGCAGATCGTAGAAGATATCCATCGCCTTTTTGACCAAGGATTTCTGAATATCAGGATAGTGGACGTTGATGATGTCCTGCATCGTGTCGCGGTCGGGGAACTTGATATAGTGGAAAAAACAGCGGCGCAGGAACGCGTCGGGCAGTTCCTTTTCATTGTTCGAAGTAATGACCACGATCGGGCGTTCTTTCGCCTCGATCCGCTCCTGCGTTTCGTAAACGTCGAAGCTCATCCGGTCCAGTTCCTGCAACAGGTCGTTCGGAAATTCGATATCGGCCTTGTCGATTTCATCGATCAGCAGCACCGGCAGTTGCGGGGCGGTGAAGGCTTCCCACAGCTTGCCCTTCTTGATGTAGTTGCGGATATCGTGGACGCGTTCTTCGCCCAATTGGCCATCACGCAGGCGGGCCACCGCATCATATTCATACAGGCCCTGCTGCGCTTTGGTGCTGGATTTGATGTTCCATTCGATCAGCGGGGCATTCAGCGCCTTGGAAATTTCATACGCCAGCACGGTTTTGCCAGTGCCGGGTTCACCCTTGATCAACAACGGGCGGCGCAGCATCACCGCGGCATTCACCGCAACCTTGAGGTCTTCGGTGGCGATATAGGATTTCGTGCCTTCAAAACGTTGCGGGCTATTGGGCTGCTGGCTCATGGATTTTCCTTTGCACTTTCCGTTCGCGTTAAGTGGCTGCGCCACCTTGTGCAAGGGTGACGCAGCGGAACCCGAACAATTGACGGGGCGCGTGCCACGGCTCGCTGAAACTTTTGTGCCTGCACAGCGAATAACCCGTTAGACTGCCGCGCAAGGAGACTGCCGATGCCGACCGAGAACCTCAAGATCACGACCGCGAAAGGGCACACGCTTGCCGCTGCGCTTGAATTGCCCACTGGGCTGGTGCGCGGGGCGGCGTTGTTTGCGCATTGTTTTACTTGCACCAAGCAATCCAAGGCGGCGACTGCCGTCACCCGCGCGTTGGCGCGTGAAGGGATCGCCGCGCTGCGCGTCGACTTTACCGGTTTGGGGGCCAGCGAAGGTGATTTCGGCAGCGCCGGCTTTGCCAGTGATGTCGAAGATCTGGTTGCCTCGGTCGATTATATGATCGCTCAGTTCGATTGCCCGATCCTGCTGGTTGGCCATAGCCTCGGCGGGGCAGCGGTGCTGGCTGCGGCGAGCATCCTTGGCCGCGAAAAGGTTGCTGCGGTGGCAACCATCGGCGCGCCTAGCGACGTTCCCCATGTGCTTCACAACATAAAGGGCGATCTGGCAGAGATCGAGCGCGTGGGTGAGGGCAAGGTCACCATTGGCGGTCGGTCGTTCGTGCTGAGCGCGGAGTTTCTCACCAAGACCCGCGACGTTGAACTGCTCGACCAGATGACCAAGCTGCGCGTCCCGCTGATGATCATGCATTCGCCAACCGATACGATTGTCGGGGTGGAGCACGCGGGCAAATTGTTTGACGCGGCCAAACATCCCAAAAGCTTTGTCAGTCTGGCCGGCGCCGATCATCTGCTGACCAATGATGATGATGCAAATTTCGCTGCGCAAATGATCGCCGCCTGGGCGGTGCGTTATCTGGCGAACAAGGATATGTCACCAAAGCCGGAATCGGGCGTGGTGGTGCAGACCGGAAACGGTAAATTCGGCACCGAAGTTTTCACCTCACGTCACCGCTTTGTCGCGGATGAACCGGCGAGTGCGGGTGGGAATGATACTGGCCCAACCCCGTATGACCTGCTGTTGGCGGCGCTGGGCACCTGCACCGCGATGACGATGAAGATGTATGCCGATCGCAAGCAATGGCCGTTTGAAGGTGCGCGCATTGCGCTGACCCATGATCGCGATCACGCTAAGGATTGCGACCACTGTTCGGATAATGAGGTTTCAGCCAACGTGCAATCGCTCAATCGCAAGATCGAGCTTTTGGGTGATGAACTGACCGCAGAACAGCGCGCGAAAATCATCGAAATCGCGGACAAGTGCCCTGTCCACCGCACGCTGGAGGGGCATCTGCACATTCACACCGAAGCGGTCGAGCATATGTGATCGCAATGCGCGGTGCGATCACAGCCTGCTGGCGGCACCAAGGCAAACAAACGCAAGTTGCGCCGCCAGCATCGCGATTGTGGCGACCTTCCAGCCCGTGCCGGCAGCTTTCATCCCGCGATCCCACGTCCACATTCCGAGCATCCCGGTAATCAGCGCCGCAAGGCCGATCACGATCCAGCCCGATTGATTTTGCAGCACCACAAACAGCGCGAACAGCGTCGTCATCTGGATGAGAAACGCCGCCGCAAACCAGACAATCGGGATCGGGCGATAGGATGCATCGGGGATGATCGAATCCGGCAGCGCGCTGTCGGGGCGAGACACCCGGCGGTCGCCAGCCATGATGTCTTCCTCACGCGGGTCGGGATATTTGCGATCAGGCATCGATCGACGCGCGGTCAATCTCGCCTGCGCGGTTCTGGATGAAGTTGAAGCGGTGTTCGGGGTTGCGGCCCATCAGTTCATCGACCAACCGCGCCACGCCTGCGCGCTGTTCAAACTCCTGCGGCAGCGTGATGCGGATCAACCCGCGCGTTTCGGGGGCCATCGTGGTTTCGCGCAATTGCTGCGGGTTCATCTCGCCAAGGCCTTTGAAGCGCCCCACTTCAACCTTTTTGCCCTTGAACACGGTCGCCTCCAATTCGGCGCGGTGTGCATCGTCGCGGGCGTAGCGGCTCTCTTTGCCCGCGGTCAGCCGGTAAAGCGGCGGCTGGGCGAGATACAGATGCCCCTTGCGGACGATATCGGGCATTTCCTGAAAGAAGAACGTCATCAGCAACGTGGCGATATGCGCGCCGTCAACGTCGGCATCGGTCATGATGATGATGCGGTCGTAGCGCAGCTGATCGGCGTCGCAATCCTTGCGGGTGCCGCAGCCGAGCGCGAGCGCAAGGTCGGCGATTTCGGAATTGGCGCGGATCTTGTCAGCGGTGGCCGATGCGACGTTGAGGATTTTGCCCCGGATCGGCAGGATCGCCTGAGACTTGCGGTCGCGCGCCTGTTTGGCGCTGCCGCCCGCAGAATCGCCTTCGACGATGAACAGTTCCGTTTCACGCCCGCCTTCACCGCTGCAATCGGTCAGCTTGCCCGGCAGGCGCAGTTTCTTGGCATTGGTCGCAGTCTTGCGCTTGATTTCGCGTTCCTGCTTGCGCTTGAGCCGTTCATCCATCCGCTCCATCACCTCACCCAGCAACGCCTTGCCGCGCTCCATATTATCGGTGAGGAAGTGGTCGAAATGATCGCGCACCGCGTTTTCGACAAGGCGCGCTGCTTCGGGTGACGTCAGGCGGTCTTTGGTCTGTGACTGGAATTGCGGGTCGCGAATGAAGACGCTGAGCATCACCTCGGCGCCGGTCATGACATCATCGGCGGTAATATCTTTCGCCTTCTTGGCGCCGACCAATTCGCCAAACGCGCGCAGTCCCCGCGTCAGCGCCGTGCGCAGGCCCTGTTCATGGGTGCCGCCATCGGGGGTGGGCACGGTGTTGCAATACCAGCTGGTCGACCCATCGGAATAAAGCGGCCAGGCAATCGCCCATTCGACCCGGCCTTGCGCCTCGCCGCCGATTTCCGCGAAATCCTGCTTGCCGGTAAAGGGCTGCGCGGTGACACATTCGCGCCCGCCCACCTGTTCGGCCAAGTGATCGGCCAACCCGCCGGGAAACTTGAAGGTTGCCTCTGCCGGGACATCGTCGCTGGCGAGGCTGGCGGCGCATTTCCAGCGGATTTCAACGCCCGCGAACAGGTAGGCTTTCGACCGCGCCAGCTTGAACAATCGCTTGGCGTTGAACTTGCGTTCACCGAAGATTTCCGGGTCAGGGACGAACGTCACCGTGGTGCCGCGCCGGTTGGGGGTCGGGCCAAGATTTTGCAAAGCGCCTTGTGTGATCCCGCGCGAAAACTCTTGCGCATAAAGCTGCTTGTCGCGCGCTACTTCGACCCGGGCATGCACCGAAAGCGCATTGACCACGCTGACCCCGACACCGTGCAGGCCGCCGCTGGTGGCATAGGCCTTGCCTGAAAACTTGCCGCCCGAATGGAGCGTGGACATGATCACTTCCAGCGTCGATTTGCCCGGAAACTTGGGGTGTTCATCAACCGGAATGCCGCGCCCATTATCCGCGACGCTCAGGCGATTGCCTTCATCAAGCCGCATCTCGATCCGCGTGGCATGGCCTGCCACAGCCTCGTCCATCGCGTTGTCGAGCACTTCGGCGGCAAGGTGGTGGAACGCGCGTTCATCGGTTCCGCCGATATACATGCCGGGGCGGCGGCGAACCGGCTCAAGCCCTTCGAGAACCTCGATGGCAGAGGCATTGTAATCGCCGCTGGAGGTGGGGGTATTGGCGAACAGATCGTCTGGGGTGGTATCGGACATAGCCGCAGCTATAGGCCTGCGCTCGGGCCCCTCACAAGCGGCGCTTGCCGGTTTTACTCAGCGCGTAAAGCCGGTTGGCGCAGCATCGACCGCGACAACCTCACCGCCGCGCACTTCGCGCACTTCGAGCGCGCGTTCAATCACGCCGTTGCGGCCAAAGCGGAACGCGCCGTCAACGCCCAGAAAGCCGCCGCGGTCATACAATTCGCTCTTGGGAAAGGGCGTGCCAACCTTCCAGTCACGCGCGATCCGCAAGGTCAGCAGCACAGCATCGTAACCTAGCGTCGCCACCCGGAAGGGCTGCGCCCCAAAGCGCGCTTCGTAACTGTCGGCGAAGCGTTTGAAGCGCTGGTCGGACACGGCGGCGAACAGCGCGCCCTCCATCGATCCGGCGCGGGCCAGCGTCGCCTCTCCGCTCCAGAGTTCGGTGCCGAGAATGCGCGCCCGCGCAGATCCTTCGCGCTGCAATTCATCGGTAGCCTGAATGGCAAGCCGTGCGCTGTCGGCAATCACGACAGTGTCATACCCGCCCGCTGCGCGCAGGCGCTGGGCTGCGCTGACAATCGAGGTATTGCCGCGCGCATAGCTCTCCCGCCCCGCCAGCGCGCCGCCGAAATCGCGTAACGCATTGTCGAGCGCCGATGCTGCGCGGGTGCCGTAATCGCCTTCGGGCAGCAGCGCGGCAAAGCGGTTTGAACCGCGCGCGCGGGCATATTGCACGCTGCGGCGAACCGATTGTTCGGGCACATGGCCGATCACGAACACGTCCGGCCCGGCAACGCTGGTGTCGTTGGAAAAGGAAATGACCGGCACCCCTGCCGGGCGCGCGACGGCCTGCACGGCAGGCACCCCATCGGCCATCAACGGACCAAGGATCAGCTTGTTACCATCAGCAATCGCCTTGCGCGCCGCAGCCGACACTCCCGCGGAGGTATCATAGGTGGTGATCCGCAGATTATCCGCGCTGGTATCGAGCAGCGCCATCGTCGTCGCATTGGCGATCGCCTGCCCGACGGCTGCGGTATCGCCGTCCATCGGCACCAGCAACGCGATGCGGTGGCGGCCCGAATCTGTGGGGAGCGCGGTCGCCGAAGGTTCGGGTGTCGGCGCGGGCGGCGGCGCGGTGGCAACGTCGGACTTCGGGATCACCTGACACCCGGCGGCCAGCATCAGGCCGCCCACCAGCGCAAGATTGCGCCCGGTAAGCAGCCGTGCGCTGCGCATCAGCCTGCGATCTCGTGCGGGTGCCCAAAATGGCAGATTTATGCGCTTCATCCTTGCCGACCTCTCGCTGCTGCTCCATTGATCCGGCCATAATGACCGCAGAGCTTCCATCCATCCCAACAGGGACGCCAGATCCCGGTCTCTACATCGTTGCGACCCCGATTGGCAATCTAGGCGACATGACGTTGCGTGCGCTCGACATCCTGCGCGGCGCAGCGATGATCGCGTGCGAGGATACGCGCGTGACGGGCAAGCTGCTCAAACATTTCGGTATCTCGGCGCGGTTGCAACGGTTGGACGATCACGCCCCGCCCGAAGTGCGCGCGCGGTTGATCGAACTGGCACGCAATGAAGCGGTGGCGCTGGTGAGCGATGCCGGGACGCCGCTGATTTCCGATCCGGGTTATCGACTGGTGAAAGAGGCACGCGCGGCAGGCGTTCCCGTCATCAGCATTCCGGGGGCCTGTGCGGCGGTATCAGCCCTGTCGATTGCCGGCCTGCCGAGCGACCGGTTCCTGTTTGCCGGATTTCTCCCCGTCAAGGACAAGGCGCGGCGTGAAACACTCGAAGCGCTGGCCGGTATCGCCGCCACGCTGGTATTCTACGAAACCGCCCCCCGGATCGAGCGTTCGCTGCGCGCAATTGCCGAATTGTGGCCGCAGCGCGAAGTGGCGGTTGCGCGCGAACTGACCAAGCTGCACGAGGAATGCCGCAACGGCAGCGCCGCCAGCCTCGCCGATCATTACGCAGCGCATCCGCCCAAGGGTGAGATTGTGCTGCTGATCGGCCCGCCAGCCGAGGCCGAAACGCCGGTGGCCGATCCCGACAAGCTGCTGCGCGCAGCATTGGCCGATGCGGGGCCGGGCAAGGCGGCGGGAATCGTCGCCAAGGCCACCGGGCTCGACCGCGCAGCACTCTATGCCCGCGCGCTGGAGTTGAAGGGGGAATGACCCGCGAACGCTCCACCGATGTGCGCCGCGAAGCCGATCAGCGCGGGCGCGAGGGTGAGGCTGAGGCGGCGATGTGGCTCGCCCAGCAAGGTTGGCGCATTGTCGCCGAGCGGGTCAAGACCAAGGCGGGCGAGATTGATCTGATCGCCCGCAAGCCCGGGCTTGTCG
Source organism: Porphyrobacter sp. MBR-49 (assembly GCF_053628655.1). Taxonomy (NCBI): domain Bacteria; kingdom Pseudomonadati; phylum Pseudomonadota; class Alphaproteobacteria; order Sphingomonadales; family Erythrobacteraceae; genus Porphyrobacter; species Porphyrobacter sp. MBR-49. The sequence continues at coordinate 69,948 of NZ_JBRJGU010000009.1, read as the reverse complement.
CCTTCGTCGAAGTCAAATGGCGCGCACGCAGCGCTGCACTGGCTGACGCGATTGACGAACGGCGGCTGGCGCGGGTGGCCAAAGCGGCGGAAATCGTCGCGCACGAATACGCGGCCGACGGCGAAGATATCCGCATCGACGTGATCCTGCTTGCACCGGGCCGCCAGCCCACCCACATCGAAAACGCGTGGATGCCGTTCTGCTAAACCACATCGGAGTTGATTGAATGACATTGCGCATTGCCGTCCAGATGGACCCCATCGACCGGATCAACATTGCGGGCGATAGCTCGTTCGCGCTGATGCTGGCTGCGCAGGCGCGGGGCTACGCCATTTACGAATACCATGTTGAAAGCCTGACGCTGGACGAGGATGACCGGCTGTTCGCGCACGCGTTCCCGGTAACAGTGCAGCGGGTGGAGGGCTATCACTTCACGCGCGGAAAGCAGGTCAGGCTCGATCTCGGCAAGGATGTCGACGTGGTGCTGATGCGGCAGGATCCGCCGTTTCACATGGGCTATATCACCGCCACTCATATGCTCGAACGCATAGCGCGCGAAACGCTGGTCGTGAATGATCCGGCCAATGTCCGCAATTCGCCCGAAAAGGTGATGGTGCTCAATTACCGGCGCTTCATGCCGCCGACGCTGGTGACACGCTCGGTCGATGAAGTGCGGCGCTTCATGGCCAAGCACGGTGCGATTGTGGTCAAGCCGATCCACGGCAACGGCGGCAAGGCGATTTTCCGCATCGGAGAGAACGGCGAAAACCTCTCCGCTTTGTTCGAAGTGTTCAACCAGACCTGGCCCGAACCGCATATGGTGCAGCCCTTCCTGCCCGAAGTGGCGCAGGGCGATAAACGCATCGTGTTGATTGATGGCGTGGTGGCAGGCGCGATCAACCGGCTACCGGGGGAGGGCGAGTTTCGTTCTAATCTCGCCATGGGCGGCAGCGCACAACCAACCGAATTATCGGCGCGCGAACAGGAAATCTGCGATGCGCTTGGCCCCGATCTCAAACGGCTTGGCCTCACCTTTGTCGGGATTGACGTGATCGGCGGAAAATGGCTGACCGAAATCAACGTCACATCGCCCACCGGGATCGTGGCGATAGACAAATTCAACCAGACCGATACGGCGGGCATGATCTGGGACGCGATCGAGCGGCGATTGGCCGAACGCGGCATCGCAGCCCCCGGCAAATAGTAGAGGCATAATGACCGAACTCCTGCTCGGGCTGCTCGACAAGGGCGGCTATCTCGGCATTTTTGTGCTGATGATCCTTGAAAACGTGTTCCCGCCGATCCCGTCGGAGGTGATCCTTGGCGCTGCCGGGGTGCTGGTGGAACAGGGTAAGATGAACGGGATCACGCTGTGGATCATCGCCACGGCGGGCACACTGGCGGGTAATCTGTTCTGGTATTGGCTCGGCTCGCGCTGGAGCGAGGATCAGCTTAAGCGCGTGATTGATCGCTGGGGCCGCTGGCTGACATTCGAATGGGATGAATTCACCAAGGCGCGCGACATTTTCCGCAAATATGGCGACTGGATCGTGTTCCTGCTGCGGTTCTCACCGCTGCTGCGCACCATCGTGTCGCTGCCTGCCGGGCTGGCGAAGATGAAGCTGTGGCGGTTCGCGCTGTTCACCTTCCTCGGCTCGCTGATCTGGAACGGGTTGCTGATCCTTGGCGGGCGGGCGCTGGCGGGTGTGATTGACCGCTACGAGTCGACTGCGGGCTATGTCATCGTCGCCATCGTGGTGCTGGGCGTGGCCTATTACATCTACCGCGTGGTGACGTGGAAGCCGGTCAAGGCGTTCGAGCCTGAGGAATAGGCGCTATACCTTGCCGCCCCGTGGGTGGGCATTGCGGTAATTTTCCAGCAGGCTGGCAGCATCGACGCGGGTATAAATCTGGGTCGAACCCAGCGACGCATGGCCGAGCAATTCCTGAAGCGATCGCAAGTCCGCCCCGGCGCTGAGCAGGTGCGTGGCAAACGAATGCCGCAGCGCGTGGGGCGTGGCGGTATCGGGCAGGCCCAATGCGCGCCGCGCCTGCGCCATCGCGCGCTGCACCATGCCGGGCGACAACGCCCCGCCCTTGGCCCCGCGAAACAGCGGCTGATTGGCGGACAGCGGCCACGGGCACAGGCGGACATATTCAGCCACGCCCGCGCGGGTGATCGGCAGCACCGGCACCATGCGCTGTTTTCCGCCCTTGCCGGTGACTTGCAGCACGTCGCCCAGCGGCACGTCGCGCCCTGTCAGCGACAGCGCCTCGGCAATGCGCAGGCCCGATCCATACATCAGCAACAACACCGCCCGGTCGCGCGCGCCGATCCAGTCGGTGGCCGCGGTGCCATCGACCATCGCGGCAAGGTTTACCGCCTCATCAGGCGTTACCGGGCGCGGCAGACCTTTCTTCAGGCGCGGGCCGCGCAGGCGGGGCGGGGCGGGGTCGGGATCGCCGCTTTGCTGGCGGGCAAAGGCGATGAAGGCTTTGAGCGCGGAAAGTTCGCGCGCGGCGCTGGCATTGCCCAATCCTTGGGCACGGCGCGCGGCGAGGAAGGTGCGCAGATGGTGTGCCTCGGTGCGGGCAACCGCCTCCCAACTTTCCAGCGCGTTGGCGGCCACCAGCCTTTGTGCCGCCGCGACATAGGCGCGCACGGTATGCGGTGAGCGGCGGCGGTTGTCCGTCAGATGCGCGCGCCATTGCTCGGCCAAGGATGCGCCGCTCATGCCGCCACCAGCGTATCGGCCACCACCTCGGCCAGCAGCGCATCGAGCAGCGCGCGGCCCGGCAGGGCGACCCCGATGCGCGTGCCATCCTGCCACATCAGGCCAAGCGTGATCAGGCGGGTGAGCGCGGCGTCCTCGATCAACCCGGCACGGGGCAGGCCGAACCGCGCTGTCAACGCCGCAAGGTCAACCCCCTCGGTCAGCCGCAGCCCCATCAGCAACGCCTCGGTCGCTTGCTCGGGCACAGACAGGTTTCGCGCCTCGACAATCCCGTCGCCCTGCCGCGCGACAGCGGAAAGGAAGTTCTCGGGCTTCTTGTGCCGCACCGTCGCCATGCCCCCGCGCCGTCCATGCGCGCCGGGGCCGATCCCGACATAATCCTGATACCGCCAATAGACGAGATTGTGGCGGCTTTCCTCACCCATGCGGGCGTGGTTGCTCGTTTCATAGGCAGGCAGGCCCGCCGCTTGCGTCAGGTTTTGGGTGATGGTGAATAATTGGGCAGCGGCGTCATCATCCAGCGGGATCAGCCGCCCGCGCCGCACATCGCTGGCAAAGCGGGTGCCGGGTTCGATGGTGAGTTGATACAGCGACAGGTGCCCGGTGCCTAATGCCAGCGCACGGGTCAGCCGATCATGCCACAATTCGGGCGTGTGGCCGGGCAAGGCGTAGATCAGATCAAAACTCACACGCTTGAAGTGGGCTTGTGCCGTTTCGAGCGCCGCTAGCGCCTCCGTGGCCCCGTGTAGCCTCCCCAAAAACCGCAGTTCCGCATCATCCAGCGATTGCACGCCGAGCGAGACGCGGTTGATGCCCGCGCTTGCCAGAGCCGCGAAATTGGCGGCTTCGACCGATGACGGGTTGGCCTCCAGCGTAATTTCGATGTCCGGCGCGAACCCCCACAGGGCTTCCGCCTCGACCAGCAATGCCGCAACCAGTGCAGGCGGCATCAGCGATGGGGTGCCGCCGCCAAAAAAGATCGAGGTCAGCGGCTCTCCGCCTGCTACCGCAGCCTCGGCGCGCATATCCGCAATCAGCGCCGCCTGCCACGCCGCGACATCGACCCCGGCCCGAACGTGCGAGTTGAAATCGCAATAGGGGCATTTCTTGGCGCAAAATGGCCAATGAATATAAAGCGCGCGGGCCATGATCGGGATTTTCAGCCCTGATTAACCGTTGGATCATAGAATGATTGCATGAAGGGAACCCATCTCGTGCGCGCCATTGGCCTTGCACTGCTTATGACAGCTATGCCCGCGATGCCGCAAGAGCAGCGCGAGCCGCAGGCGGCCGAGCGCGAATGGCTCGCCGCCCATAACGCCGCGCGCGCGGAGGTTGGCCTTGCGCCGCTGCGCTGGAGCAATGCGCTGGCGCGTGATGCCGGGGATTGGGCGACGCACCTTGCCGATCGCCGCACATTTCAACACACGCCCGATCACTTGCGCGGCGGGCAGGGCGAAAACCTGTGGAGCGGCACGCGGGATCACTACTCCCCGTGGCAGATGATTTCCTATTTCGTGGCCGAAAAGCGCGATTTTCGTCCCGGCACCTTTCCCCACGTTTCGCACACCGGGCGCTGGAGCGACGTTGGGCATTATACCCAGATCATCTGGCCCGAAACGCAGGAGGTGGGATGCGCCACCGCGCGCAATCACCGCCATGAAGTGTTGGTGTGCCGCTATTGGCCGGCTGGCAATGTGATGGGCACCCGGCTCGACCCGGCAGAGCGACTCTCACGCCGTTGAGCGTTTAGCCGAATTGGTCAGCGACCAACTTGGCAAAAGCATCGGCGCGGTGGCTGATCGCGTGTTTTTCCTCCGGCGCGATTTCGGCAAAGGTTTGGCTGCGCCCGGCAGGCACGAACACCGGATCATAGCCGAAGCCCAACGTCCCGCGCGGAGGCCATGTCAACGCGCCGTCGCAGCGGCCTTCGTATATGGCGTATTCTCCATCAGGCCAGGCGAGCGCTAGCACGCAATGGAACGCGGCGCTGCGATCAACGTCCGACCCGCGTTCGGCCAGCAACCCTTCAACCTTGCCCATCGCCATATACCAGTCGCGGCCCGGCGCGCCTTCGAACCACTGCCGTTCGGCCCAGTCGGCGGTGTAAACGCCGGGGCGGCCATCGAGCGCGGCCACGGACAGCCCGCTGTCGTCAGCCAGAGCCGCCAATCCCGAAGCCTCCGCCGCCGCGCGCGCTTTTAGCAAGGCGTTCTGCACAAAGGTCGTGCCGGTCTCAGCCGGTTCGGGCAGGCCCAGCGACCCGGCGGACAGGCATTTCACCCCGTAAGGTTCCAGCAGCGCGCCGATTTCCTTGAGCTTGCCCGCATTATGCGTGGCAATCACCAAGGAACCTGAGCCGAGGCGGCGTGTCATTTCACCGCGTCCAACTGCGCGGCGAAAATCCGGTCGCAGCCCATGCGGGCGAGGCGCAGCAGGCGTAGCAGGGCTTCCTCGTCATAGGTTGCGCCCTCGGCCGTGGCCTGCACTTCGGCGATTTTACCACCTGTCAGCAGCACGAAATTGCCATCGGCTTCGGCGTTCGAATCCTCGTCATAATCGAGGTCGAGCACCGGGGTGCCCTTGAATATCCCGCACGAAATCCCGGCCACCTGCGCAAGAATCGGATCATGCTTGATATCGCCCGACGCCATCAAGCCGTTGATCGCCAGCCGCAGCGCAATCCACGCGCCCGAAATCGCCGCAGTGCGCGTGCCGCCATCGGCCTGGATCACGTCGCAATCCAAGGTAATCTGGCGCTCGCCCAGCTTTTGCAAGTCCACCACGGCGCGTAAAGAACGTCCGATAAGACGCTGAATTTCCTGTGTGCGGCCCGATTGCTTGCCCTTGGCCGCTTCGCGCTGCCCGCGGGTGTGGGTCGCGCGCGGCAGCATCGAATACTCGCCCGTCACCCAACCTTCACCCTTGCCGCGCATCCACGGCGGAACCCCGCGTTCGACGCTGGCGGTGCACAGCACCTTGGTATCGCCAAACCCGATCAGCACCGATCCTTCAGCATGGCGGGTAAAGCCGGTTTCGATGGTGATGGCGCGCATTTCATCGGGCGCGCGTCCTGAAGGGCGCATGGGGTTCTCCGTTGATGTGATGCGGGGCAATAGGCGCGGGCCACTTGTCGCCGCAAGCGCAAAGACTAAAGAATAAAGGCATGACCTCGCTCCCCGTAACCGAACTGACCGCCCGCGCCCGCGAAATCTTTCGCCGGGTGGTGGAGGAATATATCGACAGCGGGCAGCCGGTTGGATCGAAGACGTTGGCAGCGGATGGAACGCTCAACCTCTCGCCCGCATCAATCCGGTCGGTGCTGGCTGATCTCGAATCCGCAGGCCTGCTTGCCGCGCCGCATACCAGCGCGGGGCGGCTGCCGACCGACGCGGGATTGCGCATCTTCGTCGACGGGATGATGCGCGTGGCCGAACCGACGATGCAGGAACAGGCCGCGATCGAGGCGCGCTTGGCCGAGGCGGGGCCGGTTGAGGCGGCTCTGGCGCAGGCATCCGCGATCCTCTCAGACCTGTCGGGCGCAGCGGGGATGGTGCTGGTCGCCCCGCGTGAACAGCGGCTGGCGCAGTTCAATCTGGTCGATCTGGGGCAGGGCCGCGCGCTCGCCGTGCTGGTGGGCGAAGATGGCGGGGTTGAAAACCGCATCGTCACGATTGGCGGCGCGATCAGCGCTAGCGCGCTCGATCAGGCGAGCAATTACATCACCGCGCGGCTTGCGGGCCGGACGCTGGCAGAGGCAGCGCAGGCGATGCGCGCTGAAATCAACGCAGGGCGCTCGCAGCTCGATAACGCGAGCCGCGATCTGGTGGAACGCGGGCTGGCGGTATGGAGCGAGGATGCCGCCGCGCGCCCGGTGTTGATCGTGCGCGGCGCGGCCAACCTGCTCGATGAAAGCGCGCTGGGCGATATTGAACGCGTGCGCCGCTTGCTCGAAGATCTTGAGGACAAGCAATCGGTTGCCAGCCTGCTCGATTCCGCGCGTGAGGCCGATGCGACCCGCATTTTCATCGGTTCCGAAAACCGGCTTTTCGCATTATCCGGCTCATCCGTCATCGCCTCGCCCTATCGTGATCGTGAAGGGCGGGTGGTCGGTGTGCTGGGGGTGATTGGCCCCACGCGGTTGAATTACGCGCGGGTTGTCCCCATGGTGGATTTGACCGCCCGTTCATTGGGCAAGCTGATCGCTTGAATGGAAGCACACGACATGACCGAGAATGAAAAGCCGCTGGATCAGGCGGCTGAAGACGAATTGAAGGGCGTGCCTGAGGAATTGCGCGAAGGCGGCGATGAGGCCGAGGCGGATACGCTGACCGAGGCGCTCGAATCGCTCAAGCGCGATCTGGAAAGCGCCAAGCAGGAAGTGCTCTACGCCAAGGCGGAAACCCACAATGTGCGCCGCCGGTTGGAGCGTGAAAAGGACGAAGCGCGCGCCTATGCCGCGACCGGATTTGCCCGCGATATCCTGAGCGTGGCGGATAATCTTTCACGCGCCGTGCAGGCGATCCCCGAAAGCCTGCGCACCGATGACAGCATGAAGGGGCTGGTCACCGGGATCGAGGCGACCCAGCGCGAGCTGGAAAAGGTGTTCGCCAGCCACGGCATCACCCGCATTGCGGCTGTCGGCCTGCCGCTCGATCCGAACCAGCATCAGGCGATGCTGGAGGTGCCAAGCGCCGATCACGAACCCGGCACGGTGGTGCAGGAAATGCAGTCAGGCTGGATGATCAAAGACCGCCTGCTGCGCGCCGCAATGGTGGCGGTGGCAAAGGCGGCGGAATAGGGCGTTTGCGTCAGGGATTGAAGGGCAAAATCGCCTCGTAAATCGCCAGCGGGGGCGCGCCGGTTACGCTCGCCCCCTTTCGCAACAAAAACGCGTGGCGGACGATTTCGGCTTGCTGTTCGATCCCGTATTGGGTCAGCCGCCAGCCCGGCTTGATCGCATAGTCATAACGGCACCACGGGTGGCGGCGTAGCACCAGATACCATTCACCGCGCGTCTGGGTCTGCCAGACGTGCACCATTTCGTGAATGAAATGCGCTTGCAGGCTTAGCGACGCGGCGGCGAAATCATCGCAGTAATGGTGCGCGGCCGGGTGAAAATGCAGGTGGCCGCGCGGGGCCATTGTGACTTTGCGGGGGTGGAACGGAAAGAACTTGCGCCGCTTGATCCGCACCTGTGCGTAGTCAATCGCATCGCCAAAAACACTGCGGGCCAACGCAACCTCGCCCGGCGACAACGAACGCTCCCCGCCGACCGGGCAGATATGCAGAGTGGCATCCAAAGCGTTCAGCGTTCTTCCCCGGCGGCGCGCACATCTGCGGCAAAGCTCTGCGTCGTGCCATCCGACAGGGAGAGTGTGACATTGACAGTGCCGCCCGGCTGCCACGCATCCGAAGGCTGCATCGCCATTACGTGCAGCCCGCCCGGCGCGAAGCTGACCGGCGCACCGGTGGTCAAAGCAATCGGCGCAGCTTCCGTCATCGTCATTGCGCCATCTTTTTCGGCTGTCTGGTGGATCATCGACATTCCCGCGCCTTCAACCGTTACGGTGTTGAGGGTTAGGCCGTCTGCGCCCGCGTAGGAAAGATCGAAATAGACCGCCGCCGGATTGCCTTTGACCGGGGCCAGCACCAGCCGGGGATTGGTGATTGACAGGCCTTTGACCAGAACCGGGGACGCGGAGTCTGTGGGCGCGCCCGTATCGCCTTGATTGCAAGCAGCCAATCCCAACAGGCAAAACGCCGCAAATGCAGTGCAGGCGGCGCGGTTCATCATTGTCACTTCAACTGTCTCCCTTGTGGATTGGCCGCAAAACTAGGGCCGCCTGTCTCTTGTGCCAAGCGAAACCGCACCTATATCGCGCTCACAATCGAGCCGCCAACGCGCTTTGCCCATACCGGGGAAGCGCATCGGCGCGGTGTCCAACAATTGTCCAGATGGATGGGGTAAACATGGGTAAAGTAATCGGTATCGACCTCGGCACCACCAATTCCTGCGTTGCGGTCATGGATGGCGGCAAACCCAAGGTGGTTGAAAATTCGGAAGGCGCGCGCACCACGCCGTCAATCGTCGCCTTCACCAAGGATGGCCAGCGCCTGATTGGGCAGCCGGCCAAGCGTCAGGCGGTGACCAACCCCGACAACACCCTGTTCGCGATCAAGCGCCTGATCGGTCGCCGGTTTGAAGACCCGCTGACCAAGAAAGACATGGAGCTGGTCCCCTACACCATCACCAAGGGCAAGAACGGCGATGCCTGGGTGAACGCGGGCGGCGAAGATTACAGCCCGTCGCAGATTTCCGCCTTCATCCTGCAAAAGATGAAAGAAACCGCCGAAAGCTATCTTGGCGAAGCCGTGACGCAGGCGGTGATTACCGTGCCGGCCTATTTCAACGACGCCCAGCGTCAGGCGACCAAGGATGCCGGGCAGATCGCCGGGCTTGAAGTGCTGCGCATCATCAACGAACCGACCGCAGCCGCGCTCGCCTATGGGATGGACAAGGACGAAGGCAAGACCATCGCGGTCTATGACCTTGGCGGCGGCACCTTCGATATCTCGATCCTCGAAATCGGCGACGGCGTGTTCGAAGTGAAGTCGACCAACGGCGACACCTTCCTTGGCGGCGAAGATTTCGACAACGCGATCGTCGAGTTCCTGGCGGATTCCTTCAAGAAGAAGGAAAATATGGACCTGAAGACCGACAAGCTCGCGCTTCAGCGTCTGAAAGAAGCTGCCGAAAAGGCCAAGATTGAACTGTCGAGCGCCGCTTCGACCGAAATCAACTTGCCGTTCATCACCGCACGCATGGAAGGTGGCAGCACCACCCCGTTGCATCTGGTGGAAACCATCACCCGCGCTGATCTGGAAAAGATGGTCAACGCGCTGATCCAGCGCACGCTTGACCCGTGCAAGAAAGCGCTGGCGGATGCTGGCATTTCGAAAGACCAGATCGACGAAGTAATCCTGGTCGGCGGGATGACCCGGATGCCGCGCGTGCGCGAAGTGGTTGAACAGTTCTTCGGCACCAAACCGCACACCGGCGTCAACCCGGATGAAGTCGTCGCCATGGGCGCGGCCATTCAGGCGGGCGTGTTGCAGGGCGATGTCAAGGACGTGCTGCTGCTCGACGTGACGCCGCTTTCGCTCGGCATTGAAACGCTGGGCGGGGTGTTCACCCGCATGATCGATCGCAACACCACCATCCCGACCAAGAAGACCCAGACTTATTCGACCGCCGAAGACAATCAGAACGCGGTGACGATCAAGGTCTATCAGGGCGAGCGCGAGATGGCGGCGGATAACAAGCTGCTCGGCAATTTCGACCTGATCGGCATTCCTCCGGCCCCGCGCGGCGTGCCGCAGATCGAAGTCACCTTTGACATCGACGCTAACGGCATCGTCAGCGTCGCGGCGAAGGACAAGGGCACCGGCAAGGAACAGACGATCAAGATTCAGGCGTCGGGCGGTTTGACCGACAACGACATTGATCAGATGGTCAAGGACGCTGAAAAGTTCGCTGAGGAAGACAAGAAGCGCCGCGCTGCTGCCGAAGCGCGCAACCAGGCCGACAGTCTTGTTCACGCGACCGAAAAGCAGCTGGAAGAACACGGCGATGCAATCGACGCTGGCACCAAGTCCGACGTTGAGGCTGCGATTGCGGCGGTCAAAACCGCACTTGAAGGCGGAGACGCTGATGACATCAACGCCAAGGCGCAAGCCTTGACCGAAGCTGCGATGAAGATGGGCCAGCAGATCTACGAAAAGCAGCAGGCTGCAGGCCCCGATGGCGACGCGCCAGCTGCGGCCGAAACCGCCGCTGACGAAGACGTTGTCGACGCCGAATTCTCCGAGGTTGATGAAGACAAGAAGGGCTAACGCCCCGATGCATCCCGCTGACCTGCCGCTGCGACCGGATTATCTATCCGGCGCGGCGGCGGGCAGTGGTCACGGGGAATAGGTCAAGACTATGTCCAGCGCCCAGATTGATTATTACCAGACGCTCGAATGCGCCCGCGATGCGGATGGCGCGACGCTGAAAAGCGCCTATCGCAAGCTCGCGATGAAGTTCCACCCGGATCGCAATCCGGGCGATACCGCGTGCGAGGCCAAGTTCAAGGCGATCAACGAGGCCTATGATTGCCTCAAAGACCCGCAAAAACGCGCGGCCTATGATCGCTACGGCCACGAGGCGTTCACGCAGGGAATGAATGGCGGCGGTGGCGGTTTTGGCGGCGGCGCGCGCGGCGATTTTGCCGATATTGGCGATATTTTCGAAACGATTTTCGGCAGTGCCTTTGGCGGCGGCGCGCAGCGACAGCAGAACCGGCGCGGCGCAGACTTGCGTTATGATATGCAAGTCACGCTTGAAGAAGCGTTCCACGGCAAATCGACCGAAATCGAAATCGAAGTTTCGCAAGCCTGCGACACCTGCAAGGGCAGCGGCGCCACGCCCGGCACCAGCGAACGCCAGTGCAACCTGTGCCACGGCAACGGCAGTGTGCGCGCCAAGCAAGGCCTGTTCGTGATCGAACGGCCATGCCCCACCTGCAACGGGCGCGGCAGCGTGATTGAAAACCCGTGCCGCGATTGCCGGGGCGAAGGTCGGGTGGACAAGGCCCAGACGCTTTCCGTCGATATTCCCGCCGGGGTTGATACCGGCACCCGCATCCGCCTGTCAGGCAAGGGTGAGGCTGGCCAGCGCGGTTCGCCTGCTGGCGATCTGTATATTTTCCTCCACGTCGCGCAGCATTCGGTGTTTGAACGCGAAGGCACCACGCTCGCCACCCGCATTCCGGTGAGCTTCACCACCGCATCATTGGGCGGCTGCGTCGAGATTCCCGATCTGGATGGTTCGACCAATCGGCTGGATATTCCTGCGGGGATTCAGTCGGGCAAGCAGTTGCGCATTCGCGGCGCGGGAATGCCGGTGCTGCAAGGGCGCGGGCGGGGTGATCTGGTGGTCGAAATCGCGGTGGAAACGCCGACCAAGCTTTCACGCCGCCAGAAAGAAATCCTCGAAGAATTCCGCGCCACCGAAACCGGTGATGAATGCCCCGAAAGCCGCGGGTTTCTCGATAAGCTCAAGGAAGTCTTCGGGGGTTAACCCAACCGCTCACGCACTTCGAGGCGGATCTGCCCGATCAGCCCGCGCCCGCAGCGTCCCAACCCCTCCTCCTCGTCCAGCACGGCGAGGAATACTGCGCATTTGGCAGCGTCGATGGCTTCGCGCGGCATCCCCCCGCTGACGGTTGAGGCAACCAGATCGATCATCCGTTCGGCCCCGTGCAGGCGCCCCCACAGGTAATCATTCTCACGGTAATCGCGGCTGAAGAACGCACCGAAATTATAAAACTCGATCCCGCGCAAGGTCGCCGCGGTGCCGCCTTCGCGAATGCTGCGTGCGTCTTCGGGCGAGATGCGGTCAATCTTGACCGGGTTGAATTCATCCAGCCCTTCACGCCGCGACAGGGGCAGGGTGGCGACATCGTAGAACGGAAAGCCCAGATAGGTCAGCAGCATCCGCCGCTTGAGATTTTTGGGCATATCTTCAAGCGCATCGATCAGCAGTTCTTCAGCGGCCAGGTCGGTCGTGGGCAACAGGCGTTCGGTGGCGAGGAAATCTAGCACCGCGCCGGGGGCTTGCCGTGCATCGGCGGCCAGTTGCGCGAACCGCGGTGATTGCAGCACGCCATCATCCGCGCGGTAATAGAGCGCGAGTATCTCGTAGAGACGGTCACGTGCTAGGTCGAGCGCTTCGTCGGAAATGTCGGGATCAAGCTGCCAGTCACGCGCCAGTTTGCGCGCCAGCAATTGCAACCGGCGCATGCGAAACCCGGTGTCATGCGCACGGAAAAACGTGATCGCACCCACATTTGCACCGCCATGTTCATCGGTAAGCCGATCAAGCCCGCGTGCCTCCATCTCGCCGCGCAAAGCATGAATGATCGGCGCGGGATCACCTTGAGCCTGCCCGGAGGCCTTCAGCGTCAACCGCGCGAGTTGATCGAGGATGCCTTCAAACTTGGTCAGGGCATAGGCGCCAAATGCGTATCCGGCGCGCTCGGCTGCGGCCTGCTGCGCCTTGGCCCGCCATCCCGCGAGCCGTTTGGGCGTCGGCCGGTCGAGCAGGAAGGTGTAGCCGAACAGCTTTTCCACCGCGAGGTCGATATCGGTCTGCAAATCCATCACGATCCGCTTCTGCCGCGCCGCATCGCGCGATTGCTGATCGATCCGTTCCAGATCATCGCGGATCGGCTGTTCGCGCGGGATGGTGGACAGCGAACCGAAAATCGCCCCGAAAAATCCCACTTCGGCGGTGCGGGTGCCGGGATCGATCCCGCCGCCATCGGGGCGCGGGTCGAGATAGACGAACCGCCGGTCGACCTCGCGTTGCGCCGGGCGGCCATGCAGCGCGGATAGCGCCGCTCCGAACGGTGCGTTGACCAGCACCGATCCATCGATCAGCGCCACGTCGTCAACCGTCCCGCGTGCAACATGGGTCGGCATAATCCGCCCTAGAAATGCCCCGCGCGAGGTCCAGTGATGGCCTTCTGCCTCGGCCAGGTGGTCAATCTCTGCCAGAGTGAGAGGGGGAAATGCTCCCGGAAAGCTCGCCGTGGCGCGCGCGGCGAGCACCAGTTCGAGCCGGTCGGCAAGGCCAATGGCAGGATCATTGCCCACCCGTGCGCGGAAACAGATTGGCAGGCGGTGCTCCGCTTCTTCAATCTGCGGCGGGGAATTGAGCCGCAGAGTTTCGGGATGACCGCGAAAATCGGTAACAGTTACCGCCAGATCAACCGGATAGCCCGGCGGCAGCAGCGCGATGCCATCGCCTTCTGCCGCCATCTTACCCAGCGCCTCATACAGCATCGCCGAAAACTGATACCCGGAGAATGGCGGACTGAACCAGCGCCCGCGCACCAGCCGCGAAACCTTGCGCCGCACCTCGGCGCGGGTTTCGGGTGAGACGGTGGCGCTCACCGCGTTGCCCGGTCTGCGCAGCACCCATTCCGCAATCGGCTGCGCCCAGAACTTGGCATAACGCCACATCGGTTCGGCATCGGGATCGGTCAGTTTGCTGACATCGGCGTTTTCGAGCCACAGGTCGGTCAGCGGTTCAAGGCTGTGCCCGGCATGGATCGCCTGCGCCAGAAACACCGCGTTGATCCCGCCTGCGCTCGCCCCGGTGAGGATATCGGGCAGCACCCGCAGTTTCAGCCCGTGATCGCGCTCAATCGCTTCAAGAAATTCGCGATAGGCCGCCGCCACCCCGCCCAATGTCACGTCAGACGGATGGTGGAACGCCCGGCTTGCGCGGGCGAGGTGCCACACTTCCTTGGTGATGCCGTGCATATATACCGCCAGGCTGACGCCGCCGTAGCAGACAAGGGCAAGACGCAGTTCTTTTTGGCGCATGAAGGGGTTCCTAACGTGCAATCGCTCTCCAATGCAATTGCGTTCTTTATCTGTTCTGGTTACAGAATCGCGCATGGCGAAATCAAAAAAGCGGTTTGTGTGTCAGGCGTGCGGGTCGGTTTCCCCGCGTTGGCAGGGGCAATGCGCCGATTGCAGTGCGTGGAACACGCTGGTGGAGGATGTTCCGGCCACGGTGTTTTCGCAAAAGCATGACCTTTCGCGCGGCGGGCGGGCGGTGGCGTTCGAACCGCTCAATGCGCCGACGCAGCTTCCGGTGCGCAAATCGACCGGGATGGCGGAATTTGACCGCGCGCTGGGCGGCGGTCTGGTGCCGGGCAGCGCGGTGTTGATCGGCGGCGATCCGGGAATCGGCAAATCGACCCTGCTGCTGCAATGCGCCGCCACAATTGCGCGGGGCGGCAATGATGTCGTTTATGTCAGCGGAGAGGAAGCCGCCGGGCAGGTGCGGTTGCGCGCATCGCGCATGGGGGTGGCAGATGCGCCGATCCGGCTCGCTTCGGAAACATCGGTGCGCGATATTCTGACGACGTTAGGTGAGGGCGATCCGCCCGCGCTGCTGGTGATCGATTCGATCCAGACCATGCATTCCGACACCATCGAAGGCGCGCCGGGAACGGTCAGCCAGGTGCGCGGCTGCGCGCTCGAACTGATCCGCTATGCCAAGGAAACTGGCTGCGTGGTGGTGCTGGTCGGCCATGTGACCAAGGATGGCACCATCGCCGGGCCGCGCGTGCTCGAACACATGGTCGATGTGGTGATGAGTTTCGAGGGCGAGCGCAGCCACCAATACCGCATCCTGCGCGCGCTCAAGAACCGGTTCGGCGCGGTCGATGAAATCGGCGTGTTCGCGATGGCGAACGAAGGGCTGGAGGAGGTCGCCAATCCTTCGCTGCTGTTCCTGTCGGGCCGCGATACGCCGCTGGCGGGCAGCGCGGTATTCCCGGCATTGGAAGGCACGCGCCCGGTGCTGGTGGAAATTCAGGCGCTGATCGTCCGGCTGCAATCGGGCGCAACCCCGCGCCGCGCGGTGGTGGGGTGGGATAACGGGCGCATGGCGATGCTGCTCGCGGTGCTCGAATCGCGCTGCGGGCTGAATTTCAGCTCGGCCGAGGTCTATCTGAACATCGCCGGGGGATACCGCCTGACCGATCCGGCGGCTGATCTTGCGGTGGCTGCGGCGCTGGTATCGGCGCTGGCCGATCGGCCACTACCTGACAAGGCGGCGTGGTTCGGGGAAGTGTCATTGGCGGGCGAGATTCGCCCAGTGGCCCATGCTCCGCTGCGCCTGCGCGAAGCGGCCAAACTGGGCTTTGTCCGCTGCTATGGCCCGGCGGGTGCGGCGAACGGCGCACCGGAAGCGGAGTTTCGCGGATTGGGACAATTGGCGAACCTCGTTGACCAGGTGATGGGTAACGCATAATCCTGACGGCCATGACCGGCTTTGACATCATCATCCTGATCATCATTGGCGTTGCCGCAGTGGGCGGATTCATGCGCGGATTGGTGCAGGAAGTGCTGTCGCTTGCATCGTGGATCATGGCGGCAGTCGCGCTCCACTTCATGCATCCGGTGCTGACCGATGGGCTGCGCAATGTTTACAGCGCTGAACCTACGACCCCGCTGCTGGCTTTCGTGCTGCTGTTGCTGATCCCCTATGCGGCGATGAAGGTGATCATCGGCACGGCAAGCGGCGCGTCAGATGGCGCGATCCTCGGCCCGATTGATCGTGTGCTCGGCTTTGGCTTTGGCGCGATCAAAGGCGTGCTGATCGCGATTTTCGCGTTTTCGCTGCTGGCGATCGGGTTTGACGATTCGTGGGGTTACAAGGGGCGGCCCACCTGGATAACCACCGCGCGCACCTATCCTGCCGCCGATACGTTCTCACGCGATTTGTTGCCGATGATTGCGGTGCGGCGTGATGAATTGCGCCGCGAATCCGAAGCGCAGGAAGCCGCAGCGGCCAAGGCGGCAGGCTGATCGCCATGACAGCAACGCGCCCGGCGAAGCTCTATTCGCCCGCGCTGCTTGGTCTGGCGACCGGGTTGGCGCGGTTTCCGTTCAACCCTGCGCTGCCATTGCAGGCCGAAGCCAGATCGCGCACCTGCGGCAGTGCCGTGACGATCGGATTGGCACTGGATCAGCAGGCATGCATCGCCGGGATCGGGATGCAGATCAGCGCCTGCGCCATTGGTCAGGCATCGGCGGCGCTACTGGCCGAAGGTGCAGCAGGCGCCGACGCAGGCTCCATCACCACCACAACCAAAGCGCTGGAACACTGGCTGGCAGGCGAGGGGCCTTTGCCGCCGTGGCCCGGATTGGCTGTGTTGGCTCCCGCGCGCGAGCACACTGGCCGCCATGGTGCATTATTGTTGCCGTGGAAGGCTGCCTGCATGGCGCTTTCAAGCGGCGCGGCCTGCGGCTAGGGATTGAACAACAAGGCCGCTGTAAAGGCTGCGCGAAGGGGATAGAGAAACATGGCTGAAGCGCAGGCGCTCGCGGATCGCGAGCCGAGCGAGAAGGAAATCCGGCTGGTGATCGGCGCATCCAGCGCGGGCACCATCTTTGAATGGTACGATTTCTTCATCTACGGCACGCTCGCCTACATCCTCAAGGATGCGTTTTACGCCACCGATAACGAAACGCTGGGCCTGTTGCTGGTGTGGTCAACGTTCGCCGTCGGCTTCGCCTTCCGCCCGCTCGGCGCAATTCTGTTCGGGTTTCTGGGTGATCGGTTGGGGCGCAAATACACCTTCCTTGTCACGGTAACGCTGATGGGGATTGCCACCGCCGGGGTCGGCCTGATCCCGACAATTGATAGCATCGGCGTTGCCGCGCCGATTATCGTGATATTTCTGCGGATCCTTCAGGGGTTGGCGCTGGGCGGTGAATATGGCGGGGCGGCGATTTATGTCTCCGAACACGCGCCGCCGGAAAAACGCGGGTTTTATACCAGCTTCATTCAGGCCAGCGTTGTCGGCGGATTTGTGCTGTCGATTATCGTGGTGCTCGCCTGCCGGTTCCTGATCCCGGCCGAAGCGTTTGAGGAATGGGGCTGGCGTGTGCCTTTCCTGCTGTCGATCATCCTGCTGGGGATTTCGCTTTGGATGCGATTGAAACTGTCGGAAAGCCCGGTGTTTCAGGCGATGAAAGAAGCGGGCGAAACAGCAGGCAATCCGTTTGTCGAAAGCTTTACCTATCCCGGCAATCGCAAGCGCATCTTCGTTGCGCTGTTCGGCATCACCGGCATCCTGACAACGATCTGGTACACCGCGTTCTTTTCAGGGATGAGCTTTCTGCGCGGGCCGATGCATGTCGACGATCTGACGGTGGAGTTGATCCTGCTGGTATCGGGTCTGATGTCGATGGGGTTCTATGTGGCGGTGGGCAAATGGTCTGACCGGGTCGGGCGCAAACTGCCGATCATGATCGGCGCGGTTGCGTCTCTGGCGCTGCTGTTCCCGCTGTTCTGGATGATGGGCAGCCTTGCCAACCCCGCGCTGGCCGACGCGGCGGAGCGCACGCCGATTGTGGTGAGCGGGCCGCAGTGCCAGACCGATCCCTTTGCCGAATTGTTCCAACGCGATCAGACCGATTGCGGCAAGGTGCTGGAAACGCTGACGGCCTCGGGCGTTCCTTATACCCTGACGCCGGGCGACACCGTGACGCTTTCCGCAGGCGACAACCCGGTGGCGATTGATCCTGCGTGGTTCAGCGATGGCGCAGCTCGGCGGGCGGGCATTCATGCGGCGCTGGCAGAATATGGGTTTGATTTCGCCAAACAGCGTCCGGCCACCGCCAACCTGATCGGGATCGTCGGCGTGCTGTTGGCGCTCGGGTTGTTGTCCGCACTGACCTATGGTTCGGTCGCGGCGCTGCTGTCGGAAATGTTCCCGCCGCGCATCCGCTATTCGTCAATGTCCATTCCCTACCATATCGGCGCGGGCTATCTGGGCGGTTTCCTGCCGCTGATCGCTGGCGTGATCGTGGCCCGCACCGGCGATATATATGCCGGGCTGTGGTACACCATCGCGGTGGTCGCTTTCGGGCTGGTGGTGGCGTGGTGGGGGATTCCCGCCGGGCCGCCCAAAGATTTCGCTGATGATTGACGGGGCGCCGAAAGATAGGCCGGTTTTGCCCCCGCCTAGCCTGCGCTTGACCGTTGATAGGGGGGCGCTTGCTGCCAATTGGTGCGCGTTAGATGCACTCTCGGTCGGGGCTAAAACCGGGGCTGCGGTCAAGGCGGATTGCTATGGCTTGGGCGTCGATGCCTGCGTTCCGGTGCTGCGCGATGCGGGGTGCGAGACGTTTTTTGTCGCGCATTGGAGCGAGGTGGCAGCCGTTGCTCGCCACGTTCCTGCACCGCAAATCGCTGTTTTGCATGGTGTTTTGAGCGAGGCCGAATGCGCCTATGCGCGCAATTCCGGCGCGGTTCCGGTCATCAATTCGCTTGATCAAGCCGCGCTATGGAGCGCCAGCGGGGGCGGCCACTGCCACCTGATGATCGACACCGGCATCAACCGTCTCGGCATCGCGCCAGACGAGGCAGAAGACCAGAGAATTGTGGCACTTGCGGTCGATATCCTGATGAGCCACCTCGCCTGCGCAGATGAAGACAGCCTGATGAACCCGCGCCAACTTGCCGCTTTGCACAGCGTCGCGGCGGTCATCCCGCACCAGCGTTTAAGCATCGCCAACAGCGCCGGGATCGCGCTTGGCACGGACTATGCCCTTGATCTGACACGCCCCGGCCTTGCGCTTTATGGCGGCGTGCCGCGCGGGGAACTCACCGGATTGATCCAACCGGTCGCGCAGGTCGAGGCCGCTATTCTGCAAACCCGGACACTGCGTAACGGAGATAGTGTCGGTTACAACGCTACCTTCACCGCCCCTGCACCAATGCGGGTGGGCACTGTTGCGATGGGCTATGCCGACGGATTCCTGCGCAGCCGCGGCGCCGACAATGCGTTCAGTCACAAAGGCCGCCTCCTCCCCATCCTCGGCAAAGTATCAATGGACATGGTGGTGGTCGACCTCACCGCAGCCCCCGATTTGTCCGCCGGAGATTGGCTGAGCGTGCCTTGGGACATTGCCGATGCTGCGCGGCAAAATGCTCTGTCGCCTTATGAAATGCTGACCACAATCGGCCAGCGCCTGCGCCAGTCCTGACCGGTTCATCAAGGTGATGTTGCACCGCAGCTTGTGCGGGTGCTAAGACGACAATTCAGTGTCATCTTACAAGGTCGGAAATACAATGGCTGGCAGAGCAAAAGCAGCATCGGGCGAGGCAGGCGATGCCATCATTATCAAGAAATACGCCAACCGTCGGCTTTATAACACCTCGTCATCCAGCTACATCACGCTTGACGATCTTGCCAAAATGGTCCGCGAAAACATCGAATTTCAGGTGATTGACGCCAAGAGCGGTGATGACATCACCCATTCGATCCTGACCCAGATCATCATGGACGAAGAAGCCAATGGCGAACAGATGCTGCCTGTCAGCTTCCTGCGCCAACTGATCGGAATGTATGGCAATTCGATGCAGGCGATGATGCCATCATACCTTGAAGCCAGCATGGCCAATTTCCGCGAAAATCAATCCAAAATCCGCGAAGTGTTTGAAAAGGGCATGGCCAGCAATCCCTTCACCGCGATTCATGAAACCAACATGGCGATGATGCGCGCGGCGGCGAATGTGTTTCTGCCGGGCGCGTCCAAACCAAAAGACAAGCCCGCAGCCCCGAATGATCCGGCCAATGATGAGCTGGCCGTGCTTCGCGAACAGATGGCCGCGATGCAAAAGAAGCTGGACGAATTGGGCAAATAACGCGAAGCGCGGCGCGCCTGCGGCGCTTGGCCGTTTAAGCTTAGTCAGGAATTCGTTGGTGTCCCAAATCCGTCACGCCCTTACGATCAAGCGCGAAGATGATTTCGCCAAGTGGTATCAGGAAGTTATCAGCGCCGCTGATCTCGCCGAAGAATCGGGTGTGCGCGGCTGCATGGTGATCAAGCCGTGGGGTTATGGCATCTGGGAACGCATTCAGCGCCTGATGGATGACCGGATCAAGGCCGCCGGAGTGCAGAACTGCTACTTCCCGCTGTTCATCCCGCTCGCCAATTTCACGCGCGAGGCTGAGCACGTCGAAGGCTTTGCCAAGGAAATGGCGGTTGTTACCCACCATCGGCTGATTTCGGATGGCAAGGGCGGACTGATCCCCGATCCCGCAGCAAAGCTTGAAGAACCACTGGTGGTGCGCCCTACGTCCGAAACGATCATCGGCGATGCGATGGCACGCTGGATCCAGTCGTGGCGCGATCTGCCGCTGCTTACCAACCAATGGGCCAACGTGGTGCGCTGGGAAATGCGCACGCGGATGTTCCTGCGCACCAGCGAGTTCCTTTGGCAGGAAGGCCATACCGCGCACGAGAACCGCGAACAGGCTTTGGAAGAAACCCACCGCGCGCTGGAAATGTATCGCGCCTGCGCCGAGGATGATCTTGCCCTGCCGGTGATTGCGGGCGAGAAGCCTGAGAATGAACGCTTCCCCGGTGCGGTTGAAACCTGGTCGATCGAAGCGATGATGCAGGATGGCAAGGCGCTGCAGGCGGGCACATCGCATTATCTCGGCACCAATTTCGCGCACGCAGCGGGCATCCAGTTTCAGGATCGCGAGGGTGCCCAGCAGTTCTGCCACACCACCAGCTGGGGCGTTTCGACCCGGCTGATCGGCGGGGTAATCATGACCCACGGCGATGATGACGGCTTGCGCGTGCCCCCCGCGATTGCGCCGCAACAGATCGTGATTATCCCGATGCTGCGCGAGGCACCCGAGGATGTCGAACTGCTCGCCTATTGCGAAGGCGTGCGCGCCGCGCTCGCGGGCCAATCCGCGCTGGGTGAGCGGGTGCGGGTGATACTCGACAAGAAACCGGGCAAGGCGGCCGCCAAGCGCTGGGACTGGGTGCGCAAAGGCGCGCCGGTGATCATCGAAGTCGGCCCGCGCGACATGGCCGAGGGCAAGCTGGCGGTGCTGCGCCGCGATCAGTTGTGGAATGTGGAGAATGGCAAGCCCGCTTTCTCCTATCCTGCCCATGCCGATTTCGTGGCGGGGGCAGGCGCACTGCTCGAAACAATCCAGACCGCGCTTTACGAAGAAGCCCGCGCCCGCCGCGACGCCAATATCAGACGCGATGTTGCCGATTGGGCGGCAGTGGTCAGCCACTTCGAAAACAGCGGGAAATATCCCGGCTGGGTCGAGGTTGAATGGGCCAAGCCCACCGGCGCGGTGCTGGACAAGATTGTCGAAACATTGAAAATGCACAAACTTACGATTCGCAATGTGCCGCGCGCCTCTGCCGAGGCATCTGGGCAGTGCATATTCACCGGGAACTGTGCGGTTGAACGAATTCTTGTCGCCCGCGCCTATTGAGGGAGTGCAGAGATGATCGAGTCCATTCGTTATTGCCTGGCCAACCTAGCGAACTTTGCTGGTCGTGATACACGTCCGACATTTTGGTACTATGTGCTGCTTCTGGTGGTGATAAATGTTGTCATCAGCATGATTATTTCTGGAATATTTGCTGCCAATTCCATCGGTGCCATGATCGAATCGAGGTCCGACGGGATCAACGAGGCGGCGATCATGCAGCAGATGGCAGAAAGCCTGCCGACCCAAGCGTGGATCGGCGCGGCCATTTCGCTGATCACACTTGGCCTTTACATCGCGACATTCGTGCGTCGGTTACGCGATGCAGCATTGCCAATCGCGATTGCAGCGATCCCCGTCGCGACTACGCTGTTTACGGTCTATAACAGCATTTCGTCGGCCAGCACGATGCAAGCGATCATGGCGACCGGCAATCTCGAGGCATTAAACGAGGCGGCCTTATCCAGTGCTGGACTGGGGATGATCAGCTGGCTCGGTTATCTGGTGGTGATCATCTGCGGTGCCCTACCCAGCAAGGCAGGCTGACTCGGACCTGCCTAACGCATCCTGATCGCGCGCGCTTACTGATCCTGAGTGCGCCCCCGCGCAGGCGGGGGCCTCGGGCGGGTCTGAGCAATTTTGCCTGAGATCCCCGCCTTCGCGGGGACTCACCAAGGTTGCACCAAGGTTGCATTGTCTGAGAGTTCCGGCAAAACATCCTCACATGATCAAACGCGCCCTTTTGCTCGCGGCCCTTGCCGCCGCACCGCTCGCCGCACAGACCCACCCTGCTGACAGCGTTTCTGAAGAACGCCTGCGCGGCGATGTCGAGAAACTGGTCAGTTTTGGCACCCGCCATACGCTATCGGCACAAGACGATCCCGAACGCGGCATCGGCGCGGCGGTCAACTGGGGGCTAGAGGAGTTCCGCCAGATTGGCGAAACCTGCGGCGGTTGCCTTGAGGTGCTGCCTGTGGGTGAGACAGTGAGCGGTCGTCGCATTCCTGTGCCGACGCTGGTGCGCAATGCGGTGGCAATTCAGCGCGGCAGCGAACGGCCGAACGAAGTCGTGATCGTGCAAGGCCATATTGATAGCCGCGTGACCGATCCGATGGACGCGACCTCCGATGCGCCGGGCGCCAATGATGATGGGTCAGGCACCGCGCTGGTGATCGAAGCGGCGCGGGCGCTTAGCGGCACGGCATACCCCACCACGATCATCTACGCGCTGCTCTCTGGCGAGGAGCAGGGCCTGTATGGCGGGCGCATCCTCGCCGATTGGGTGACCGCGCAGGGCTTCACCGTCAAGGCCGTGCTCAACAACGACATCGTCGGCAATTCCTGCGGCAAGGATGGCTATTGCGAGCCGCGGGTGGTGCGCGTGTTCTCCGAAGGCCCGCGCGCTGACCTGAATGATGATCTTCGTGCGGCGCAAAGCCGGTTCGGGGGCGAGAATGACTCGCCGGGACGCAACCTGTCGCGCTGGGTGGCGGGGCTGGCGGAGAAGCACCCTGATGGCCTGCAAGTTCGCCAGATTTGGCGCACTGACCGCATGGGGCGCGGCGGGGATCAGGTGCCGTTCCTGCAAAAAGGCTACCCCGCGATCCGCTTCACCGTCGGCGTCGAGGACTTCGATCACCAGCATCAGGACCTGCGCACGGAGGACGGCGTGTTTTACGGTGACACTATTGAAGAGATGGACTTTGCCTATCTCGCCGGGGTGACGCGGCTGAACGTGCGGGCACTGGACGCGCTCGCCCGCGCACCGATGCCGCCCAAGGTAACGATGGATGCGGCGGTGCGGGTGGATACCGAGATCAAGTGGAAGGCAGTCCCGGGCGCGGGCGTCTACACCGTCGTTTCCCGCGCGACCGATGCGCCCGCATGGGGCAAGGATTTCACCCTCGTCTATATCGATGGCAGCAAGGCCGATAATGACGCGGCAGCAGCGCAGGCACGCGATTTCAGCCACATCAAGAAGCTGCGCGGTGACGACTGGCTGTTCGGTGTTGCCGCTTGCGCGGGCGAATTCTGCTCGCCTGTCTCCAGCGCGGTTCCCGGCGGTGCCTTCGAGCCGGTGGCGCGATGAATTCTTGTTCGCGCCAAGTCGCCAAGGCACCAAGATGAAGGAGCCGCATGCTGAGTTGGACGCGCTGGCTCGTACGATTGTCGACACGGCTTTTCGGCTGCATCGCGATCTGGGGCCTGGTCTGCTCGAAAGCGCCTATGAGGCTTTGCTTGCAGCCCGGCTTGAGCACGATGGTCTTGTGGTTGACCGGCAGGTGCCGGTCGATGCGTGTTTCGATGGGATCGTGTTGCCTGCGGCCTATAAAATCGACTTGCTCATCGAGCGCAGCATCGTCATCGAAATCAAGTCTGTCGAGCGCGCGTCACCCGTCCATGCGAAACAGGCGCTTACTTATCTCAAACTGGGTGGTTTTCCACTCGGCTTCGTGATCAATTTCGGCACGCCGCTGTTCAAGGACGGAATCAAGCGCCTGATCAACAACACCGCCCCCTTGGCGACTTGGCGACTTGGCGCGAACCCGAAGGATTGAAATGCCCAAGTCCCCTAAACTCCCCCAAGGAATGCCGACGCCGCAACAGGTGATCGACTTCATCCAGTCCTCCGAAATCCCCGCGGGAAAGCGCGAGATCGCCAAAGCCTTCGGATTGAAAGGGCACGAAAAGATCAAGCTCAAGGCGCTGCTCAAGGATATGGCCGAAGACGGGTTGATCGACGGCAAGAAGACCGCATTTCACCGCATGGGCGGGGTGCCGAAGGTCACGACCTTGCGGATCGTCGATGTGGACGACGGCGAATTGATCGCCGAACCGGACAATTGGGATCCTGAGGCTCCCGGTAAGCCGCCGCGCCTCACCATCCGCGAACCGCGCCCGCGCCCCGGTGTGAAGCGCCCGCCCGCCTTGAAGCGCGGCGACCGTATCCTCGCCCGAACCGAGGAAACGGATCGCGGCTGGATCGCACATCCGATGAAAAAGCTGCCCTCTCGCACCGAGGGGTTGATGGGCGTTGTCGAAAAGGACAAGACCGGCAAGGCGTGGCTCGCGCCGGTGGACAAGCGCGTGCGCCAGTCCACTCCGATTGCCGATCTGGGTGAGGCCGAAGAAGGCCAGTTGGTGATCGCCGAACGGGTTGGCCGTTCTGACCGCGCGGGCGTGAAGGTGATCGAAGTGGTGGGCGATCCGCTCGCGCCCAAAAGCTTCAGCCTGATCGCCATTGCCAAGCACGGCATCCCGAACGTCTTCCCCGATGATGCACTGGAAGAAGCGCCGCGTGCGGCGAAGGTCAAATTGTCAGGAAAGGCCCGCGAAGACCTGCGCCACTTGCCGATTGTCGCCATCGACCCCGCCGACGCGCGCGATCATGATGATGCGATCTGGGCCGAGCCGGATGGGCAGGGCGGGTTCAATGCGCTCGTCGCCATCGCCGATGTCAGCTTTTACGTCCGCCCCGGTTCTGCGCTTGACCGCGAGTCGCGAAAGCGCGGCAACTCGGTCTATTTCCCCGACCGGGTAGTGCCGATGCTGCCCGAATTGCTGTCGACCGACGTGTGTTCACTGAAAGAAGGTGAAGACCGCGCGGCGATGGTCTGCCACCTGCACATCAGCGGCGAAGGCAAGGTCACCAGCTTCCGCTTCACCCGCGCCCTGATGCGGATTGCGCACAATATCGCTTACGAAGACGCGCAGAAGGCGATTGATAGCGGCAATCCGCCCGCATATCTCGCGCATCTGTGGGACGCATGGAAAGCGCTGGCCGCCGCGCGCCATGCCCGCGATCCTCTCGAACTCGAACTGCCCGAACGGCGCGTGGTGCTGAACGAAAAGGGCCAGATCGCCGAAATCGCGATCCGCGAACGGCTCGACGCGCACCGCGTGGTTGAGGATTTCATGATCGCCGCCAATGTCGCCGCGGCCAAAGCGCTGGAGGCCAAGACCGCCCCCGTGGTTTACCGCGTCCACGAACCGCCGAGCCGCGAAAAGTTGATTTCCCTGCGCGATTACCTCGCCACGATGGGCAAGAAGCTGGCGCTGGGTCAGGTGGTGACGCCGGGCCTGTTCAACCGGATGCTCAAGGACGTCACTGACGAGGCGGAAAAGGCGCTGGTGATGGAGGCGGTGCTGCGCAGCCAGACGCAGGCCTATTACGGCCCCGCCAATGCCGGGCATTTCGGCCTTGCGCTTGGATCATACGCCCATTTCACCTCACCAATCCGCCGCTATGCCGATCTGCTGGTGCACCGCGCCTTGGTGGAGGCATACAAGCTCGAACAGCCCGCTCCACCGGGTTCACTGCCGCCAACATCTGGCCTGTCAGACCGCGACCGTGCCAGCCTGCAACAAGTGTCTGACGCGATCAGCCAGACCGAACGCCGCGCGATGGAGGCAGAACGCGACACCATCGATCGCTATGTCGCCGCATGGCTATCAGCGCGGGTGGGTGAGGTGTTCGACACCCGTATCACCGGCGTGCAATCATTCGGGTTCTTTGCCACCATCGTCGGGTTGGGCGGCGATGGGCTGGTGCCGGTTTCAACGCTGGGCGGCGAATATTTCCGCCACGACGAAGCGGCGCAGGCGCTGATCGGGACGGATTCGGGCAAGACCTATGCCTCGGGCGATCGGGTCAAGCTGAAGCTGGCCGAAGCCAATGCGCTCACCGGCGCGCTCAAATTCGTGCCGGTGGACGCTGACGGCAACGCCATCGAACCGCGCGGCACCCGCTCGTCTGAAAGGCGGCGCGGCGCTGGCGGGCCGCCGAGAAAAGAAGGCAATCACACCGTTGGTCAGCGCGGTCGCCCGGGAAATATTCGCCATCAGGGGCGAAAGCGAAAATAGCCTGCCAGGGGCTGGCAATCCCCGCACATCGTTCGCACATCGTAACGGTAAAGGAGAAACATCATGATCAAGCCAGGAAGTGCCGTACCGGCACTCAAACTTCCGCTGACCAATGGCGAGCATTTCGACCTTGCCCAGCATGGCGGCGAAAACTTCACGCTCGTGCTGTTCTACCGTGGCAAGCATTGCCCGGTATGCCGGATGCAGCTCAAGGATCTTGCCGGCAAGCAGGATGAATTCAGCCAGCGCGGCGTGAATGTGGTTGCGGTATCAATGGACGCTGAAGACCGCGCGATGGACGTCGCCGCCAAATGGGACACCGGCAATGTGCCGCTGGCCTATGGCATGACCGAAGAAACCGCGCGCCAATGGGGGCTTTATATCTCATCCGCGCTGGACGGCAGCGATGAACCGGCGGTTTTTTCCGAACCGGGGCTGTTCCTCGTCCGCCCGGACGGCACGTTGTATTTTGCGAGCGTTCAGAACACGCCATTCACGCGCCCACCGCTGGGCGAATTGTTGCAGGGCATCGATTATGCTCTGAACAAAGGCTATCCGGTGCGCGGTCTGCTGACCTGACGACCGGCAGGCGCGCGCGGGGCGAATTCATGCCTCGTGCGCGCTGGCCTGCTCGTCATAATCGCCGGGGATGATATAGAGCGGGCAAGGCAGGCTGCCGACAGCGGCAGAAAAATGCGCGACCAATGGCCCAGGCGCCGCGTCCTTGGCCGCGCCCAGCACCAATGCGGCGACTTCGGGATGTTCGGCCAGAAATTCGCTGACGATCTTCTGCCCGTTGCCGATCTTGACCGAAATGGTCGGCATGATCCCGCTTTCCGCCAGCAGGTTGCCTGCGACCCCGTGGGCGAGCATTTCGGCCCGATCGCGCGCCTCAGCCTCGATCGTGGCCTGCACTGCGCCGAATGCGCTGAAATTCTGCTGCGGCACCAATGCCAGCAGGTGCACCGCACCGCCCACCGCTGCGGCCCGGCGCGCAGCATAACGCAAGGCGGACAATGCCTCTTCGCTCTCGTCGATGATGACCAGAAATGTGCGCATAATCGTGCCCCGTGCCCTTACGGCTATCAATGCATTCGTATGGTTTGGCAAGTCCCCCAATCTGGCCTTGCCCCTCGCCTCCGAATTGGCCAGAGAATAGGGCGAGATACGTTTTCGGGAGTTTCAGCGGATCATGGCCTTGGAAATCAAGATGCCGGCTTTGTCGCCAACGATGGAAGAAGGCACGCTCGCGCGGTGGCTGGTGAAGGAGGGGGACACGGTTTCCTCTGGCGACATCATGGCCGAGATCGAGACCGACAAGGCGACGATGGAGTTCGAAGCGGTCGATGAAGGCGTGATCGCCAAAATCGCAGTGCCCGAAGGCAGCGAGAATGTGAAAGTGGGCACCGTGATCGCGATCCTCGCCGAAGAGGGCGAAGATGTGAGTGATGCAGCGGGTGCTAAGCCAAGCGCGGCTGCGCCTGCTCCGGCGCCCGCGGCTGAAAAAGAGCAAAAGCCCTCACCCGCAGCGACACCGTCCCCTTCAACAGTTGCATCTGCCCAACCCTCCGGGGACCGGATCATTGCATCGCCGCTGGCAAAGCGGATTGCCCAGCAGAACAATATCGACCTTTCCGGCATCACGGGCAGCGGGCCCAATGGCCGGATCGTCAAGGCCGATCTTGAAGGCGCATCGGCGAAGGCACCTGCCGCTTCCACGCCGCAAGCCGCAGCACCGGCCCCCGCTGCCCCGGCCAAACCCGCCACACTCGGCGGCGATCTTGATGCGCCCTATGAAGCGCAAAAACTCAACAACGTGCGCAAGGTCATCGCGCGCCGCCTGACCGAGGCGAAGCAGACTATCCCGCATATCTACCTCACCGTGGACGTGCGGCTCGATGCGCTGCTCAAGCTGCGCGGCGAATTGAACAAGAGCCTTGAGGCCGACGGCGTGAAGCTGTCGGTCAACGATCTGCTGATCAAGGCATTGGCCCGCGCGTTGCAGCGCGTGCCCAAGTGCAATGTCAGCTTTCAGGGTGACGAGCTGTTCCAATATGCGCGTGAGGATATCTCGGTCGCGGTCGCTGCGCCTTCGGGCCTGATCACGCCGATCATCCGCGATGCGGGCCGCAAGGGGCTGGCGCAGATCAGCACCGAGATGAAGGAATTGGCGGGCAAGGCCAAGGACGGCAAGCTGCAACCGCAGGAATATCAGGGCGGCACCGCCAGCCTGTCGAACCTCGGCATGTTCGGCACCAAGCAGTTCGATGCGGTGATCAACCCGCCGCAAGCGATGATCCTTGCGGTTGGCGCGGGCGAGCAGCGCCCGTGGATTATCGACGGCGCGCTCGGCATCGCCACCGTGATGAGCGCCACCGGCAGCTTCGACCACCGCGCCATCGACGGCGCGGACGGCGCGGCGCTGATGCAGGCGTTCCAGCAGTTGTGCGAGAACCCGATGGGGCTGGTGGTTTGAGGCAACTCGTCGAAGTGGCGCGCTTTGTCGTTACCGCGGCGGCCGTCGGTCTCGCGATACCGTCTTTCTATCTGCTGGTTTCCGTCTTCATCGGCGATCGTTTTTCTTTCGAAGCGTTTATCGCAGTTGGGGCGATAAGCTTCGTTCTGGCAATAATTGGCGGAGTTGTATTCGGGCTTCCGACTCTTTGGTTCCTTAGGCGGCAAGGGTGGGCCGACAAGCAAAAGGCGGTTGCGATTGTTGGCACACTGGTTGGCGCCGTCGGCGGCGTCCTCTTGAGCGCCGCCTTTTGGCAGGGGAATGCTGAATTAATACTGGCTGGACTCTGGGCGTGGGCCTTAATGGGAGCAATTGCAGGTCTGGTCTCCGCGTTGGTTTGGTTTTGGCTTCATGTCAGTGGCAACGAATCTGAGCATGCCTGATCGCTTCCCCCAAATCCGCGTCACCGCGATGCAAACCTCCTCTCCCCTCGCGGGAGAGGAAGGGGCCCGCCGCGCAGCGGTGGGAAGGAGAGGGGGCAGGCATGATCTTCTCCCCCTCGCAAAACGGATGCGGCGTGAGCCGACTGAGGCCGAAGCAAAGCTCTGGTCGATGCTGCGCGGCCAGCGCCTCGGCGGGTTGAAGTTCAAGCGGCAGGAGCAACTGGGCGACTATATCGTCGATTTCGTTTGTTTTAGTGCGCGGCTGATTGTCGAGGCGGATGGTGGACAACATGCCGAAAACAAAGACGATGCGGTTCGCGACGCTTGGCTGACTGAGCAGGGATTTCGCGTATTGCGGTTTTGGAACAATGACATTCTCGGCAATCCTGAAAGCGTTGCGCGCTTGATTCTAGACGCTGCGCAAGGCCCTCTCCCCAACCCCTCTCCCGAAGTGGGAGAGGGGCTTTGAGCGAACGCTCCCCCCAAATCCGCGTCACGGCCATGCCCGCCGACACCAACCCCTATGGCGGGGTGTTCGGCGGGTGGCTGATGGCACAGATGGCGCTGGGCGCGGGCAGCCTTGCAAGCCGGGTGGGGCAGGGCAAGGCGGTGGTGGTCTCCGCGACCGACTTCGCCTTTCCCGGCGCGATGGCGGTGGGGGATGAACTTTCGGTCTATTGCGACGTAGCCGCCACCGGCACCACCTCGCTCATCATCGCGGCCGAGGCGGTCGCGCGGGAGCGCAATGGCGAGGCCACCACCAAGGTTGCCCAAGGCACCTTCAAATTCGTTCTGATCGGCGAAGACAACCGCCCCCGCGCGGTCGCGGCGGCGGCGGCGCTGCCGGGAGCGAAAAAGTGACGCCTGTCCTACACGCAGGTCGCCTGCGATACCCACGTCATGCCCATGGTCTCTCGCCCTTCCTGTCACCCGCTGTCCGCCCCTTTAACCGGGGCCGGTTTTCACTTCCTGGACAGTGTAACATGTGTCTCCAACAGACAGCCAAGCAAAGGATAATCTGAATGTCTGCCTCTTATGATGTAATCGTGCTCGGTTCCGGCCCCGGCGGCTATGTCGCGGCGATCCGCTGTGCGCAGTTGGGGCTGAAGACCGCGATTGTCGAACGTGAAAACCTCGGCGGCATCTGCCTCAACTGGGGCTGCATCCCCACCAAGGCGTTGCTGCGGTCAGCGGAAATCTTCCACTATATGCAGCACGCGGGCGATTACGGGCTGGTTGCCAAGGGGATCGAGGCTGATCTGGCCGCCATCGTCAAACGCAGCCGCGGGGTGGCGAAACAGCTCAATCAGGGCATCGGCCACCTGATGAAGAAGAACAAGATCACCGTCCACATGGGTGAGGGCAAGCTGACGGGTGCAAACAGCCTGACGGTGAAGGGCGAGAAGGGCGAGGAAGCGCTCACCGCCAAGCACGTCATCCTTGCCACCGGCGCGCGCGCGCGCGACCTGCCGTTCGCCCCTGCTGACGGCAAGCGCGTGTGGACCTATCGCCACGCCATGACCCCCGCCGAACTGCCGGCCAAGCTGCTGATCATCGGTTCCGGTGCCATCGGGATCGAATTTGCCAGCTTCTACAACGATATCGGCAGCGAAGTTACTGTCGTGGAAATGCTCGACCGGGTTGTGCCGGTGGAGGACGCGGATGTCTCAACTTTCCTTGAAAAGTCGCTGAAGAAGCAGGGCATCACCATCATGACCGGCGCCGGTGTTGAGGGCATCAAGGTTGGCGAAAAGAGCATCACCGCCACCATCAAAGACAAGAGCGGCAAAAGCGCGAGCCATGACTTCACCCACGTCATCGTCGCCATCGGGATCGTGCCCAACACCGAAAATATCGGGATCGACGGGTTAGCCGAACTGGATCGCGGGTTTATCCAGATCGATCCCTATAGCCGCACCAAGACCAAGGGCCTGTGGGCGATTGGCGATTGCACGCCGGGGCCGTGGCTGGCGCACAAGGCCAGCCACGAAGGCGTCACCTGTGCTGAGGCGATTGCGCAGGAGCTGGGCAATAAAGACGTTCACCCGCACCCGCTCGACCGCAATGCCATCCCCGGCTGCACCTATTGCCACCCGCAAATCGCCAGCGTCGGCCTGACCGAAGCCAAGGCCAAGGAAGCGGGCTTTGACATCAAGGTCGGCAATTTCCCCTTCATCGGCAACGGCAAGGCGATTGCGCTGGGTGAGGCGGAAGGTTTCATCAAAACCGTCTTCGACGCCAAAACCGGCGAGCTGCTGGGTGCTCACATGATCGGCGCGGAAGTAACCGAGCTGATCCAAGGCTACACCGTCGGCAAGGTGCTCGAAACCACCGAAGCGGAACTGATGCAGACCGTATTCCCGCACCCGACGCTATCCGAAATGATGCACGAAAGCGTGCTCGGCGCATACGGGCGGGCGCTGCACATATAGCGCACTGGGGGGGCGATGACCGATTTTCTCGTAATCGCGTTCAGCCTTCTGGTCGCTGGTGTGGTTGCCGTTCCGCTGGCCGCCCGCCTGCGGCTGGGGTCGGTGCTTGGCTATCTGCTCGCCGGGATGGCGATCAGCCCGCTGCTCGTAATCCTTGAGGTCGATCTGGAACGGCTCCAGATCTTCGCCGAATTCGGCGTGGTGATGATGCTGTTCCTTGTCGGGCTCGAACTTGAGCCGAAACGGCTTTGGGAGATGCGCAGGCGGCTGATCGGAATGGGCGGCGGGCAGGTGGTGCTGACCACACTGGTGATTGCCGCCATCGCGCTGATCTATGGCAACGACTGGCGCACCGCCATGGCTATCGGCATGGTGCTGGCGCTGTCCTCTACCGCGATTATCGTCCAGACGCTGCGCGAGAAAGGACTGTTGCGAAGCGAGGGCGGGGAGGCCAGCTTTTCCGTGCTGCTGGTACAGGACGTAGCGGTAATCCCGATCCTCGCGATCCTGCCGCTACTGGCGGTGCCCGAACTGATGGCACAGTCCGGTGGCGGGATAGGTGAGGGCGCGCATGCCGCTGCATGGACGCTGACCGGAGATTTGCCTGCATGGCTGGCCGGGATCGTCACCGTGGCGGCTGTGGGGCTTGTTGTGTTCATCGGCAATACACTGACGCGCCCAGTGTTCCGCTTCATCGCGGGTGCGCAATTGCGCGAATTGTTCACCGGCACCGCGCTGATGTTCGTGATCGGGATTGCGTTGCTGATGTCGCTGGTCGGGCTATCCCCCGCGCTCGGCACCTTCCTTGCGGGCGTGGTGCTGGCGAACAGCGAATACCGCCACGAACTCGAAGCCGATATCGAACCGTTCAAGGGGCTGTTGCTGGGTCTGTTCTTCATCACCGTGGGCGCAGGGGTGAATTTCGCACTGGCCTTTGATCAGATTGGCGCTGTGTTGTTTTGGACCGCGCTGGTGATTGTCGCCAAGATCGCGGTGCTGGCGCTGATCGCGCGGCTGGCCGGGGTCAGGAAGCAGGCTGGCTGGCTGTTTACGTTGAGCCTCGCGCAGGCGGGCGAATTTGCCTTCGTCCTGATCGCCCTTGGCACGGCAAGTTATGTCTTCAGCCAACCGCTGGCTGATTTGCTGCTGCTGGTCGTGGCGTTGTCGATGCTGGTCACGCCGCTGTTGTTCATCTTCTATGACCGGGTGATCGCGGCGGCCTATTGCAAGGGTGAAGCTGCGCCGCCCGATACGATCGAGGAAGTGTTTCCCATCATCATAGCCGGGCGCGGGCGTGTAGGCGGGATCGTTGACCGGATTCTCGACGCGGCGGGCCACAAGGCGACAGTGATCGACCATGATTCGCGCCATCTGGAAAACCTCAAGAAATTCGGAATCAGGACTTATTTCGGCGATGCAACGCGGCCCGACCTGCTCGAAAGCGCGGGGATTGCACGCGCCCGACTGCTGGTGGTCGCGCTCGACGGCAAGGAGCAGATCGACCGGCTGGTGGGCCATGTCGCGCGAACCTATCCGCACGTGCACATCACCGCGCGCGCGATTGACCGCGATCATGTCTATAAGCTGTGGGCGCTGGGTTGCCGTGATATCATCCGTGAGACCTATGACGCCTCGCTGCGGATCGGGCGCTCTGCGCTTGAGGCGCTCGGGCATGATCGCCAATCGGTGCGCGCAATTGTTGACGCCTTCGAGGCGATGGACCGTTCGTCAATGCGCGCATTGGCCGACCTCTATCAGTCCGATTTGCCCGCGCATGAAAACGAACCGCTGATCGCCAAGGTGCGCGAACTTCGTTCCGAATGGGACCCCAAGCTGCGCCAACAGATCGACGAGATCCTCGGACGCGGCGGAAAATAGGGGCCGCGAGCGAGCCGTGCATGGGGGTGGCGGACAGGGTGGGATTCGAACCCACGGTAGGCTTGCACCTACGGCGGTTTTCAAGACCGCTGCCTTAAACCACTCGGCCACCTGTCCGCTTGCGACGCGCCCATAACCATTGTTTACGCCCAAGTCATCCCACTTCGGTTGTTGGGTATTCAGGCAAGGTGTGACATTCCTGTTGGCATGATTCCACGCCTGCTCCCTGCCGCCGCCCTTGCCATTGCCGCGCTTGCCATGATCGGTGCGCCGCCTGCCAATGCTCCGGCGGCTGCACAAATAGGAGGCAGCGACCCACTCAGCTTTGATGCTTACCTCGAACTGCTGAAAGCGCGCGCGCGCGGGGAGGGCGTGAGCGAGGCGACGATCGAACGGATGACTGCCGGTCTCACCCCCAATGACCGCGTGATCCGGCTCGATCAAAACCAGCCAGGCAGCGCCACCACGCGCGGATACCCGCCGATGTCGAATTACATCGCTACCCATGTCAACACAGCACGAATCGGCGGCGGGCGGGCAGTTTTTGCACAGCACCGCGAACTGCTCGCACGGATTGAACGCGAATATGGCGTGCCGGGGCCGATCATCGTGGCGATCTTTGGGCACGAAACCAGCTATGGCCGGATCAAAGGCGATTTTGATCTGTCCCGCAGCCTTGCGACTTTGGCGTGGGAGGGTCGGCGGCGTGAATTGTTCGCGGGTGAATTCGTCGCGTTGATGAAGGTCGCGGACAAGGGTTATCCCCGTTCGCAATTGGTGGGCAGCTACGCCGGGGCGTTTGGTAATCCGCAGTTTCTGCCATCCGTCTATCTGCGCCTTGCTACCGATGGCGATGGTGATGGCCGGGCAGATATTTTCACCAACCGTGCTGACACCTTTGCCTCGATCGCCAACTATTTCCGCGATGCAGGATGGCGGCCCGGCCAGCCATGGGGCGTGCGCGCGGCGGTTCCCGGCGGGTTCGATGTCAACGCCTACCGCACCCGCATCACCGCACCGCAATGCCCGCGCGTGCATGAACGCCTGAGCCGCTGGATGACCGTGGCCGAATGGCGTGCGCTTGGCGTGGTGGCGCAGCGCGGGCTGGCCGATGACGTCATGGTGTCGCTGTTCCAGCCCGATGGCCCCGGAACGCCCGCATGGCTGCTGACCGGCAATTACCGCGCGATCCTCGAATATAACTGCTCAAGCTATTACGCGATGAGCGTCGGGTTGCTGGCTGACGAAATCGTGAACTGAACAGGGCCGGTGCCTCGCCAAGCGCGGGGCGCGCGGCTATAGCCGCCGCTGTGAAAACCTCGATCCTGTCTCTATACATTGCCCTGCTGCTGCCCCTTGCGGCGGCGCTTGTTGCCGTTCCTGCACTCGCGCAGGTGCCCAAGTCTGAAAGTGGCGCGATTGTGCCCGCAGTGCCAACTGCCAATGAAGCCCCTGTGGCGCTGCTGGTTGACCTCAGCAACGGGCAAGTGCTCCACGCCCGCAACCCTGACCGCCGCTTCATTCCGGCATCGGTCACGAAGGTGATGACGCTCTACCTCGCGTTCGAGCTGATTGAAGCGGGGAAGCTTGATCCGGCTCAGGTATTCACGATGACCCCGGCGATCGCCCGTGATTGGCGGCGCAAGGGATCGACCATGTTTCTTGACATCAATGAACAGGTGCGGGTCGATGATCTGCTGATCGGCATTGCCAATGTCTCGGGCAATGATGGTGCGGCAGTGCTGGCAACCGGGCAGGCAGGGTCAATCGCGGCATGGACAGCCGAAATGAACCGCACCGCGCTGGCGCTGGGAATGACAGGGAGCCATTTCGGCACCCCTAATGGCTGGCCCGACGAAGGGCGCACCTTCACCACGGCCAATGATCTGGTGACGCTGGCCCGCGCCATAATTGCGCGCCATCCTGACAAGTTCGGTTATTACATCGGACGCATGGGCTTCGATTACAAAGGGATCGCACAGGTCAATCACGATCCGATGATCGGGCGGATTGCCGGGGCGGACGGGATCAAGACCGGCTTCACCAATGAATCCGGCTTTTCCTATCTCGGAACGGCGCAGCGCAATGGACAGCGGCTGGTGCTGGTTCTGGCGGGGGTAGAGAATGGCAGGCTGCGCGGGCGGTTGGCACGGTCCTACATTGAATGGGGCTTTAGCGCATTTGATCGCCGGCAGTTGTTTGACGCGGGCGCAGTTGTGGGCACCGCGCGGGTGCAGGATGGTTCGGCACGCCGCGTCCCGCTAGTCGCGCGCGGGCCGGTGGTGATCAACCTGCCACGCGGCATGACGGGTGAACTTTCCGCTACAATCCGCTATGAAGGCCCTCTGCGTGCGCCTTTCCCTGCCGGAGAGCAGGTTGCGGTGCTGGAAGTGACCGCTCCCGGTATGGCGCGCGCCACGATCCCGCTGTTCACTGCCGAAGCGATCGCCGCCGCTGGCCCGCTTGACCGCATATTCAACGCCATCGCGGGACTGTTTGCATGACAACCGGGCGCGGCGCATTCATCGCGCTTGAGGGCGGGGAAGGGGCAGGCAAGTCCACCCAAGCGCGCTTGCTAGCCGAAGCGCTCAGGGCGCGCGGCCTGACGGTCGTTATCACCCGCGAACCCGGCGGCACGCCGGGGGCCGAGGCGATCCGCGATTTGTTGCTGTCACCGCCGGGTGCGGGCTGGACTGCCGAGGCCGAGGCGCTGCTGTTTGCTGCGGCGCGGTCTGATCACGTGGCCAACCTCATCGTCCCGGCACTGGCGCGCGGCGAATGGGTGCTGTGCGATCGCTTTGTCGATTCGAGCCGCGCCTATCAGGGCGGAGCAGGCGGACTGGGCGATGACGCGATCCTGAGCTTGCATAATTTCGGCAGCGGCGGATTGCGGCCCGATCTGGTGATCTTGCTGGAAGGCGATGAAGCCGCGATTGCCGCGCGCCTCGCTGCGCGCGATGGCGATACCAGTGATGCAATCGGCAGTCGGCCAGCGGATTATCATCGCGCAGTGGCCTCCGCGTTCCGCGCCTTGGCAGAACGTGACCCCGATGGCTTCGCCCGGATCGATGCCATTGGTGATCCGCTGGCCGTGCATCACCGCGTCCTCGCCGCTGTCGCTCCCTTGATCGAAAGCCCGCGCGCATGACCCGCTGGCCCAACCATGGTGAGGCGTGGCGGCAATGGCGCGATGCCATTGCGGGGGAACGGATGCATCACGGCTGGCTGCTCGCGGGCAAGGCAGGGCTGGGCAAGCGTGACTTCGCCATGGCCGCCGCGCGCGCACTGGTGACTGAGCCGGGTGTTCCGCAACCCGCAGGCGCGCACCCCGATATCATCGTGCTCACCTATGGCCCCAAGGACGACAAGGGCGAGAAAGCACAGGCCGAAGGCAAGCCGTTCGACCTCGCGCGGTCGATTCGTATCAAGCAGATACGCGCGATGCAGAAACGGCTGAACACGCGGCCCACCTTGGGCGCGCGGCGCGCAATCATCATCGATCCCGCCGATGATCTGGAAAAAGCCGCCGCCAATGCTCTGCTCAAAAGCCTTGAGGAACCGCCCGCAGGGACGTTCTTTCTTCTCGTCACCCACCGCCCGGCGCGGTTGCTGCCGACGATCCGTTCGCGCTGCCGCACGTTGCGTTTTCCGGTTTTGAGCGATGCGGAACTGGCCACGATGCTGGAGGATGCAGGGCTGCCGCCCGATCCGGGGGCAATTGCCGCAGCGGACGGATCGTTCGGTTCAGCAATGCGGTTTGCCGCGCAGGATCTGGCACCGGTTTCGCGAACGATCACCGCGCTGATTTCCGGCGGTGAAAGCGGCGCTGCCAAACGCGGCGAACTGGCGCGGCTGATCGGGCCGCGCGCGGATCGTGAACGCGTGCAGGCGGTGCTTGATCTGGCGCAGGCGCTGGTCGCCCGCGCCGCGCGCGAGAATGGCGATTCTACGCAGCGCGCCCGCCTGATCGACACCCACGCCGCTTTGGTGAGCCTTGCCGCAGAGGCACCCACCGCCAATTTCGATCCCGGGCTGCTCCCGTTCGAGATCGGCAGCTTGCTTGTCGCCGCCGCGCCCGCTAGCGAACCGGCCCATGGCTGACCTTGACCCGTGCCCGTTCTACATCACCACCGCCATCAGCTATCCCAATGGACGGCCGCA
This sequence comes from Porphyrobacter sp. MBR-49, assembly GCF_053628655.1. Taxonomy (NCBI): domain Bacteria; kingdom Pseudomonadati; phylum Pseudomonadota; class Alphaproteobacteria; order Sphingomonadales; family Erythrobacteraceae; genus Porphyrobacter; species Porphyrobacter sp. MBR-49. Next base: position 32,097 of record NZ_JBRJGU010000009.1, on the reverse strand, counting down.
TATCGGCCATGCCTATGAGGCGATCGCGGCCGATGTCATCGCCCGTTTCCAGCGGCTGCGGGGTCGCACCGTCCGGTTCCAGACCGGGACTGACGAACACGGGTTGAAAATGGCGCGCAAGGCCGAGGAACAGGGCCGTAGCCCGCGCGATCTTGCTGATGAAATGTCCGGTTATTTCCGTGAGATGTGCGATACTTTGAATGTGTCGTATGATCGGTTTATCCGCACATCCGAACCTGATCATCACCGCGCCAGCCAGGCCATTTGGCAGGCGATGGAAGCATCGGGCGACCTTTATCTTGACCGCTATGAAGGCTGGTATTCGGTCCGCGACGAAGCCTATTACGACGAAGGCGAGTTGGTTGCAGGCGAGGGCGGCGAAAAACTCTCCCCGCAAGGCACCCCGGTTGAATGGACGGTCGAAGAAAGCTGGTTTTTCCGCCTGTCGAAGTATCAGGACTACCTGCTTCGGTTGCTGCGCACCCCCGGTTTTCTTGAACCCGCAAGCCGCCGCAATGAAATGATCGCCTTTGTCGAACAGGGCCTGCGCGATCTGTCTGTCAGCCGCACCAGTTTTGATTGGGGGGTCAAGGTGCCCGGCAGCGACGATCACGTGATGTATGTGTGGGTCGATGCGCTCACGAATTACATCACGGGTCTGGGCTATCCCGATGATATTCCGAACGGCATGAGCACGTTCTGGCCCGCCGATCTGCATCTGATCGGCAAGGATATTGTGCGCTTCCATTCAATTTATTGGCCTGCGTTTCTCGAAAGCGCCGGTCTGCCTGCGCCCAAAAAAGTGTTCGGCCACGGTTTCCTGCTCAATCGCGGACAGAAGGAATCCAAATCGCTCGGCAACGTCACTGATCCGTTGGAATTGGCCGAACGGTTCGGGGTCGACGCCTTGCGTTACTTCCTGATGCGTGAAGTCGCCTTCGGACAAGACGGGAGCTATTCGCCTGAAGCCATTGTTTTGCGCGCCAATGCGGAACTGGCAAACAGTTTCGGCAATCTTGCGCAGCGCACTCTGTCGATGATCGTGAAGAACATGGATGGGCGGCTGGAAACGTTCGAACCAGACGCGGCTGATGATGCTCTGCTCGCGATCGTCAAGCAGGCCTGCGCAACCGAATTGCCTCGGGATTTCGAAGCCCTGTCGTTTTCGACCGGGATCGAGGCTTGGCTCCGCGCGGTTTATGCCTGCAACCAGTATGTTGATGAACAGGCGCCGTGGGGCTTGAAGAAAACCGATCCCGAACGGATGAAGGCGGTGCTGCAAACGTTGTTCGTGGCGCTGCGCGATCTTGCCATCGCGATTCAGCCGGTGGTGCCGCAGAAATCCGCTGCGCTGCTCGATCAACTCGGCATTCCGGCGGATGAGCGCAGCTACGCGGCGCTGGAAGACCACGGCTGGTTTGACCGGCTTGTCAGTAGCGGCTTCACCGTCGCACCGCCGACGCCACTGTTCCCCCGGCTCGAACTGCCAATCGATGAAGCGACGAGCGACTGATGCTGATCGATAGCCACTGCCACCTTGAATACAAAGGTCTGGTCGAAGATCAGGCCGGCGTGCTCGCCCGCGCGCGTGCGGCAGGGGTAGGGGCGTTCCTCAATATCTCGACCCGGCAAAGCGAGTGGGATCAGGTGGTCGCAACTGCGGCGCGCGAGCCGGACGTGTTCGCCAGCGTCGGCATCCACCCGCACGAGGCCGACGCGCATCAAGATCTGGGCCACGCCGCTTTGCTGGCCGCGACCGAGCATCCGCGCGTGATCGCGATTGGCGAGACAGGCCTCGATTACTATTACGAACATTCGGATCGCGGCGCGCAGCAGCGCCTGTTCCGGATGCATATTGATGTCGCACGCGAAACGCAGTTGCCGCTGATCATCCACACCCGCGATGCCGAGGATGATACCTTTGCGATCCTTGCCGATGAGATGGCGAGGGGGACGTTTCCGGCGCTGATCCACTGCTTCACCGCTTCGGCCGAATTCGGGGCAAAGGTGCTGGAATTGGGCCTCACAATCTCGCTATCGGGTATCGTAACCTTCAAGAATGCCAAGGCCTTGCAAGACGTTGCAGCGACTGTCCCTGAAGACCGGCTGCTGATTGAGACTGACAGCCCCTTCCTGGCACCGGTTCCGCATCGCGGGCGCGTGTGTGAACCGGCCTATGTTGCTGATACGGCGGCTTTCATCGCCAATTTGCGTGGAACCGAGACGCGGGCTCTGGCAGAACAGACCACCGCCAATTTCGCGCAGCTGTTCCAGAAAGCAGGTCTGTGAAACTGGTGATGCTCGGCTCTGGCACCTCAACCGGGGTGCCACGGATCGGCGGGCCAGACGGGACGGGTGACTGGGGTGATTGCGACCCTGACGAACCGCGCAACCGCCGGACGCGGGTTTCAATCCTGGTGGAAAGCAATGATGGCAGGCGGTTGCTGATCGACACGTCGTCCGATTGCCGCGCGCAGTTGCTGGCCAACCGGATCGATAGCATCGACACGGTTTTCTGGACGCATGATCACGCCGATCATTGCCACGGGATCGACGACTTGCGGGCGTTGCGATTTGGCCGTGCGGGGCCAATCCCGGCGTTTGCCGAAACTGAAACCGTGCGGCGGTTGCGGCAACGGTTCGGCTATGTCTTTGCCGGGCAGGATGGTTATCCGACGATCTGCACCCTCGAGACGCTTGATCGTTTGCGGATGACCGCCGGGTTCGGAGTGGATTGGTGCCAGATGGAACATGGCAGCGGTGAGACAACAGGCTACAGATTTGAAGCTGATGGCAAGTCCATCGGGTATGCCACGGATTTTAGTGCCATTTCTGACGATATGATCAATCTGTTTTACGGTGTCGACATTCTGGTGAGTGATTGTCTGCGCCGTGAACCGCATCCAACCCATGCGCATCTTGCGATGGCAATCCAGTTTGGCGAAAAGTGCAAGGCTGGGCGTGTGGTGTTAAGCCATCTCGACAAAAGCATGGATTACCGCAGCCTGTGCAACGAAGTTCCAGACTTCGTGGTGGTCGGATACGACGGGTTGGAGATTGTCGCATGAACCCAGAACTGATGTTGCCGATTATCGCGAGCATCGGATGGTTGATTCTGGTTGGCGCAGGTCTCGCATCCTATCGGCTCAAGTGGAGTCAGATGGTCAAGATGGCGCTGGTGTGGATCGCCATTTTTCTTGGGCTTTATCTGCTGGTGGAGTGGTTCATGATAGCGCGGAACACCACCAGCGCACTGATTTAGATTTTACATAATATATATTATCCATCTTGAGGATCGGGATGAGCGACACCCCCAATCAGTCCCCCATTGCCCACTTGCTGGCAATCATGGCGCGCCTGCGCGATCCGCAGTCTGGTTGTGCATGGGATCTGGAGCAAGATTTCGCGAGCATCGCTCCCTATACCATCGAAGAAGCCTACGAAGTCGCTGACGCCATAACGCGTAACGACATCGATGATCTCAAGGATGAACTCGGCGATTTGCTCCTTCAGGTCGTATTTCACGCTCGCATGGCCGAGGAAGCCGGACATTTCGCCTTTGACGATGTCGCCGCCGCGATCAGCGCAAAAATGGAAGCCCGGCATCCGCACATTTTCAGCGATGCTAGCGGAATTATGGACGAAACACGCTGGGAAGATCTCAAGGCCGAAGAACGCAACGCCAAAGGGGTCACCAGCGCATTGGACGGCGTGGCACTGGCGCTGCCCGCCCTGATGCGCGCACAAAAGCTTCAGAAGCGCGCCGCGCGAACCGGGTTTGACTGGCCCGATCCGTCCGGTTCCGAAGCCAAAATTCACGAAGAAATCGAGGAACTAAACACCGCCTCTTCAGAGCAGGACAAGCTTGAAGAAGCCGGCGACCTGCTGTTTGCGGTGGTCAATTTCATCCGCGCCCACGGGATCAGCGCCGAAGACGCGTTGCGCGCGGCCAATGCCAAATTCGAACGTCGATTCCGGGGGATGGAGGCCATTGCCGGCGCGAACTTCCCCAAATTGTCGCTCGCCGCGCAAGAGGAGTTGTGGCAGCAGGTTAAAAAGACTGAATAATCAGAATTACTTACTCAGACAGGCTAGCGAATTGCCCCAATTCCTTGGGGTTGAGCCGGACAGTGAAGCGCCGCATCGGGCCATCCTCCCCTTCCCCGGCATCCTCTTCAGCCAGCACATCGCCATGCGCGTGGAGCCAGGCGATCCGGCGGCCATCGTTCAACGGAAGTATGAACGAAACTTCCCGCGCGCCGCCTGTCAGCAACCGGGCCAATTCAGCCTCAAGCGACTCCACCCCCTCGCCCGTCACAGCCGACAGGATCACCGCCCCCTGCCCCTCGACCGAGTTCCGCAATTCTTCAATCTGTTCAGCATCTAACAAGTCACACTTGTTCCAGACTTCAAGAATCGGAATGGCGCTTGTGCCAGTGTCCTTATCGATCACCCCAAGATCCCCGAGCACGTTAATGACCTGCTTCTTCTGCGCCGCATGGCTGGGGTTGGCCATATCACGCACATGGCAGATCACATCGGCAGCCGTCACTTCTTCCAACGTGGCGCGGAAAGCCGCCACCAGCTGCGTTGGCAGGTCGGAAATAAAGCCCACGGTGTCGGACAGGATCGCTTTTTCAACACCCGGAAGGCTGATCGCCCGCATGGTCGGGTCGAGCGTGGCGAAGAGCAGGTCTTCGGCCATCACTTCCGCGCCCGTCAACCGGTTGAACAGCGTCGATTTGCCCGCATTGGTATAGCCGACCAGCGCAATCACCGGCCACGGTGCCCGGCCGCGCCGATCCCGGTGGAGGGTGCGCGTTTTGCGAACTTGGTCAAGTTCACGGCGCAACCGGCTCATACGCTGGCGAATCATCCGGCGGTCAGCCTCAATCTGCGTCTCACCCGGACCGCCAAGAAAGCCAAAGCCGCCGCGTTGGCGTTCAAGGTGGGTCCAACTGCGCACCAAGCGGCTCTGCTGGTAATCGAGATGGGCAAGCTCAACCTGCAAGCGGCCTTCCGCCGTCGCGGCACGCTCCCCGAAAATCTCGAGGATCAGGCCGGTGCGGTCGATCACCTTGCGTTTCAACTTGTCTTCAAGGTTGCGTTGCTGAATCGGGGTGAGAGCACCGTCCACAATCACCAGGTCGGCTTCGTATTGTTCGCACCAAACCGCGATATTCTGCACCTGCCCGGAACCGAACAAGGTGTTGGGCTGCATTTTTCGCACCGGCAGGATCGCCGCATGAGCAATCACCACGCCTATCGCGAGCGCCAGCCCTTCTGCCTCGGCCAGACGTTCGGCTGCGTCCAGATCATAGCGCAGCGCGCGGATATCCGGGCACAGCACCAGCGCCCGCGCGCCGCGGGTCACCTCTTCCTGAAGATCGCTATCGAAGCTCAGCCGCTTGCCCCGTTATCATCGTCATCATCATCAACGATGAGATCAACTGGGCCCACGGGCTGAATAGTGGAAACCGCGTGTTTGTAGGCCAATTGCACCGCGCCGTCGCGTTCGAGCAGCATGCAGAACAGGTCATAGGCAGCAATCCGGCCCTGCAACATCACGCCGTTGACCAGGAACATCGTGACCTCGACATGCGCTTCAGCCACGCGGCTGAGGAACACATCTTGCAGCATTTTCTGCTTTTTGCCGCCAGATTGGCTCGCGAACTGTGCAGGATCGAGCGATTGGCCGGGCATGATCGTCGAAATGGAGTGCTTGTATACCAACTGCGATTGTCCATCGCGGCGCAGCAGGATCGAAAAATTGTCGAACCAGGTGACAATTCCCTGCAATTTCACGCCTTTCACCAGAAACATGGTGACGGGAATCTTGTTCTTTCGCAGGAGATTGAGAAAAGCGTCCTGAAGACTGCCTTGCCTGCCTGCCGATCCGCCGCCTTCATCGCTGCGCGCTTCGCTTGGCGCGGCAGGGCGTGATATTATTCGAGGGGTGAGCGTTCGCCCGCTGGTCATGGTCTTTGCTCCTGTTTTTGGCGGTGCCTTTGCGCTCCGCGATCTTGGGCGTTCGGCCGCATAAAAAAGCGCGACCTGTTGCCATACTGCATAATGGCAATTGCACAGCAAAGCGACAAGGCTTGATTTCGCAGGAGGTTCCGACAGCTAGCGGTCGTTCAATCGTCCTCGTCGCGCCGGTCAACCATGCCGAGCAGCTTCAGCTTGCGGTGCAAGGCCGAACGTTCCATCCCGATAAAGCTCGCCGTTCTGGAGATATTGCCCGAAAACCGGCGGATCTGGATGGTGAGGTATTCACGTTCAAAGCTTTCGCGCGCCTCGCGCAGTGGAACGCCCATGATCGCGGTCAGGCTTTCGCCTGTCATTCCGATCTGGCCCCCGACAATCTCTGGCGGCAGCATATCTGGCTCCACCACACCAAGCTTGTCGCGCGGGGTCATGATAATCGTTCGTTCGACCACATTGCGCAGTTGGCGAACATTGCCGGGCCAATCATAGGCCTGAAGCGCCGCCATCGCCTCGGTTGAGATATCGGGCGGGACAAGCCCTTGATCGTTCGAATAGCGGGTGAAGAAATGTTCGGCCAAAGCCGGGATGTCCTCACGCCGCTGCGCCAGCGAAGGCAGCGCTACCGGCACCACGTTGAGCCGGTAGAAAAGATCTTCGCGGAACCGTTTTTCGGCCATTTCCACGGTCAGATCGCGCGTGGTCGAAGACACCACCCGCACGTCCACCCCGATCTGACGCGTGCCGCCGACCCGCACAAAGCTCTGATCGGTCAAGACTCGCAATATCCGCGCCTGGGTGGAGAGCGGCATGTCGGCAATTTCATCGAGATAGAGCGTACCGCCATCGGCCAGTTCGAGCAGTCCGGGGCGCACCTGCTTGCCGCCCGATTCCTCGCCAAACAATTCCTGTTCGAACCGTTCCGGAGTGATACGCGCCGAATTGACCAGCACGAACGCCCCGTCGGCACGCGTGCTCCAAGCGTGGAGCAGGCGCGCGGCAACTTCTTTCCCCGCGCCGGGAGGGCCGGAGATCAGCACACGGCTGCCGGTGCTCGCCACCCGCTTCAAAGTCGCGCGCACCGCATTGATGGCTGGCGAATTGCCGGTGAATTCGGCGCTACCCCAACTGCCTTCGCGCAAACGGCTGTTTTCACGCCGGAGCCGATCAGTCTCGGTCGCGCGTTCAACCAGCAGCAGCAGACGTTCAGCCTCAAACGGCTTTTCGATGAAGTCCATCGCCCCGCGACTGACAGCCGCCACCGCGGTATCGATATTGCCGTGGCCGGAAAAGATAATCACCGGCAGGTTCGGTTCGCGCACCTTGATCGCATCGAGCAGTTCCAGCCCGTCCATCGCACTGCCGTGCAGCCACACATCCAGCAGCACAAGGCTGGGGCGGCGTTCATCGATTGCAGCAAGCGCTGCGGTGCTATCGGCAGCGGTGCGGCAGGCATAACCCTCGTCTCCGAGCACGCCAGCCACCAATTCGCGGATATCACGTTCGTCGTCGACGATCAGGATTTCGAGCGCCATGGGCACAGTCCTTTGGCTTGAGATTCGGGTTTCAGTCGGGCCAGCATCATACTGCCCCGCCATCGAGAGGTTGCGGATTGCGGGCAAAGCGCAAGGTGACACGGGTGCCACCTTCAGACGTGCTGGCAAAGCTCATGTCGCCTTCATGTTCGTCGACGATCTTGTTGACGATGGCGAGTCCCAACCCTGTGCCTTTTTCGCGGGTAGTCATATAGGGTTCGGTGATGCGTTCGCGGTCGTTAGGTAGGCCTATACCATTGTCTTCGATAGTGATGGCGATCGCATCACCGGCATCGCGCATCGTTACCGCGATTTCGCCAGCATAGAGGCCAAGCGCTTCAGCCGCGCGCGCCTCGACCGCCTCGACCGCATTCTTGAGCACATTGGTCATTGCCTGGCCGAACTGGTGCCGGTCACACCGCAGCTCACGATCGGCAAGTTCTGAGGATGTGACGCTGAAGGCGATACCCGAATGTGCAACTTCCTGCAGGAACACCGCCTGGCGCACCAGATCAAGCGCATCCTCGTCGCGGAACACAGGTTTGGGCAGGCGGGCGAAGGATGAGAACTCATCCACCATCTTGCGCAAATCGCCGACCTGCCGGACAATCGTGTTGGTAAGTTCATCGAACAGGTCGCGGTCTTCATCACCCACCTGCGTACGATACCGCCGCTTGAGCCGTTCGGTGGCCAGCTGAATGGGTGTTAGCGGGTTCTTGATCTCATGCGCGATCCGGCGGGCAACATCCGACCACGCCGCCTGGCGTTGATCGAGCAGCTGCCGGGTAATATCCTCGAACGTGATAACATGCCCGCTGGTGCCCGGCGCGGCCGTGACTGCAAGCGTCAACAATTCGGTTCCCTTGGCATGGGTGATGATCGCCCGTTCCTTGCCGTCCGCAATCATGCGGCTCAATTCGGGCGCCAGTGCATGGAGCGATTGCCCGATCATGCTGGTGCCGTCGCCGCCTAGAATGCTCCCCTGCGGCGCCAGTAGCGTCTGCGCCGATGAGTTCATCAGTGTCACGCGCATCTTGTCGTCAACCGATATCACGCCTGCGGTGACCGATTCCAGCACGGCTTCGGTAAAGGCGCGGCGATCATCGATCTGGCGATTGGCGCTGACCAGCGCCTGCGTCTGCTTATCGAGCTGCGCGGTCATGCGATTGAATGCGCGGTTCAATAGGCCAATCTCGTCCGCTCCCGTGCGTCCTTCAAGGCGCAGCGCAAAATTACCTTGCCCAACCTTGCGCGCAGCAGCCACAAGATCGGTGAGCGGTTCCACTTGCCGATCGGCAAAGCGCAGCGCGAACCAGATCGCCACCCCGACCAACAGCAGGCTGACCGTCACCAGCGCAATGTTGAAGCGCAGTTGCAAGGTTCGTGCGCTGCTTGTCAGCCGACCATAGGCGGTCACAATCGACTGCGCGCGCGCCCAAGAATTGAACATCTTTTCTTCGGTGGTACGGGCATTGTAGAGGAACACCCCGCTATCGGGGTCAATCGCCACCAAAGCCTCGATCCGCTCAGGGCTGCCAGCGACGACGGCAAACTCGCCTTGGTCAAGCCGGGGCAAGGCGGCACGGCTGAATTCGAGCGGGCTGTTGTCCTCGGTCAGATTGAGGATTGCAGCCGTGCGCAAGCTGCCGTCTGGCATCCGCTGAAGAACCGCGCTCTCGGAGATTTCGCGTGCCTGCGCCTGATAGGCGTAAAAATCCGGAAAGTCCGGATCGGTAATCGGCACTCGCACAAGGATCTCGCGCATGTCGGTCGCCATCGTGATGGTGTTCTGTTCGACGTCGCGCTGGTTGGCATCGTAGTAATTCTGCGCCAGCGCATTGGCATTTTCCATCAGCCCGCGCGAATCGTCGGAAAACCAGAAATCGACCCCGGTCTGGAACAGGAACGCGGCGAATCCCGCCACCAGCAAAGTGGGTAGCGCGGCCACCATAGAGAAGAAGAATACGAGCCGGACGTGCAACCGCGCAGTGCTCCCCGCAGCACGGCGCAGCGCCAATCGGCGGCCGATCAGCACCAGCAGCGCCATCGCGGGCACCAGCGTTGCCATCAGCAACACCGAAACCTGCATGGTTGGCAGAAAACCATCCGGCGCAGCGGTGCGATTGAACGCAAAATAGGTCGCGATCACTGAACCTACCAAGGCCGCGATAGACACGAGTTCAAGCCACAGAAACACGTTGGCCCGGCGCGCAGCGATCACAAACCGACGCCACCAACGTGGTGGCTGCCAGTGCGTCAGGCCTATTGTGCGCGGTGAGGGATCATCCATCGTTGCTCACTTACAACAATGGTGTGGCAAATATGCAAGATCATTCTGACAAACCGCTATTCAGGCACGATTTCAGTGCGTCGAAAAGCGATCCGGCTCCAGCCCCAACTCGCCAATCCGCTTGCGTAAGGTGTTGCGGTTGATGCCGAGCAGTTGGGCGGCACGCAGCTGATTACCGCCAGTGCGGCCCAGCGCATATTCGATCAGCGGCTTTTCAAACGCCGCCAACGCGCGGTGGTAAAGCGTGCCTGACGGCGGAGACTCGCCAGCCAGCCACTGCGCCAGAGCAGCGGAAAACCCGCCCTGCCCGCCGTTTGCCGCCTGGTTCGGAGCCGAAATTTCCTGACCGATAATGTCGCTGACGCTGCTCGCATCGATCCGATCCTCGCGCGCCATCAGGGCGAGGCGGTAAACCACATTGCGCAGTTCGCGAACATTGCCGCGCCAGTTCCGCACTTCTAATTGCGCCATCGCTTCGGGTGTCATCTGACGTCGAGGTAAGCCATCTTCGGCGGCCAGCGTCAGGAAATGCTGCGCCAGCGCGGCAATATCCTCGCGCCGTTCGCGCAGTGGCGGCAATTCGATCGGCACGACGTTGAGGCGATAGAACAAATCCTCGCGGAACGTGCCTGCCGCAATCATCGGGGCCAAATCGCGATTGGTGGCAGCGATGATGCGGACGTTGACCGCAATTTCCTGCCGCCCGCCAACGCGCCGGATGCGCCCCGATTGCAGCGCGCGCAGCAGCCGGGTTTGGGCTTCGGCCGGCATATCGCCAATTTCGTCAAGGAACAGCGTGCCGCCATTGGCCTGTTCAAACTTGCCGATCGCCTGCGCTATGGCTCCGGTGAACGCACCCTTTTCGTGGCCGAACAGTTCGCTTTCAACCAGATCGGCAGGGATCGCAGCAGTGTTGACTGCCACGAACGGCCCGGTGCGGCGGTTGCCGAGTTGATGGATCGCTTCGGCCACCAGTTCTTTGCCGGTGCCGCTTTCGCCCGTAATCAGCACGGTGAGATCATTGCGCAGCACGCGGGTGATCATGCGATAGACGCCCTGCATCGCCGGGCTGCGGCCTACCAGCGGCATTCGCTCACCTTCGCCGCCGGACAGCGTATCTTCATTCATATCCGCAGCAGGCGCGCGCACACCGGCCGCCTGCCGCACCGCGTGAACCAGTTCATCGAGATCAAACGGCTTGGGGAAATATTCGAACGCGTCGCTTTCACTCGCGCGCACCGCCGTATCGAGCGTGTTCTGTGCCGACAGCACGATGATCGGCATGTCCGGCGCAGCTCTTCGCACGGCAGAAAGGCTTGCCAGCCCGTCTCCGTCTTCGAGGATGACATCGGTCAACATGACAGCGAATGTGTGCCCGTCCAGCAGCCGGTCACGTGCGGCGATGGTGCTGCATTGCGCGATGGCAAAGCCTTCGTCTTCCAGGGCGGCGGTAATGACTGTCGCGATGGCGGCATCATCCTCCACCAGCAGGATCATATCGGACGGGAGATGGGCCATGGTCTATGTTGCGTCCTGCGCCTGCGGCAAATGCAGCCGGAAATGGGTGAGGCCTGCGCGAGCATCGCGTTCGTGACTGACATTGCCGCCCATGTCGCGCATCAGCTTGCGCACCAGCGCAAGGCCAAGCCCCTGACCCGAAGGTTTAGACGAAACGAATGGTTCGAACACATGGTCGCGCAAAGCGGGGTCAATGCCGGGGCCATTATCGCTGATGGTGATTTCAATCGGTAAAGTCACGGCGCGGCCATGCCGAACCGCACTGAACGCAAACCCGCTGACGAACCGCGTCTGAACCGTGACAACCGCCGCTTCGTCGGTGCCCAGTGCGGCATCGCGGGCATTGGAAATCAGGTTGATCAGCACCTGTTCAAGCGCATCACGGTTGACCAGCACTGGCGGCAGCGAGGGATCAAACGCCTCATGGATTTCAAACGCGGCATGATTTCCGCTGGCCGCGCGCACAGTCGCCACCGCTGCGCGGATCGCCTCGTGCGGGTTGCAGGCATCGACCGGGCCGGTGCGAGTGCTGCCAAGCTGCTGCATCCGGTCGATCAGCCGGGCGATCCGGTCGACCTCTCCGGTGATCATCCGTGCAAGTTTCTTGTCAGCATCGGGCAGCTTGCGTTCAACCAATTGCCCTGCCCCCCGGATCGCGGCGAGCGGGTTCTTGATTTCATGCGCCAACACAGCAGGCGCGCCCAGAATTGCCTCGGCATCGGATGAATGGGCTGCGTCATCATGCCCGATCTGCGACAGGGTCACCACCCGCCAACCGGGAAACCCGCCGAGCGGCGATGCGGTAAGATTGATCCTGGTTTCGCCTTGGCCAACCCGGATTACCAGATCGCGCGCGACCAATGCATCATCACTTGATCCAAGCCTTGCTTCGACGCGGGGATCGAGCGGGCCGATCCGGTCAATCAGACGGGTACCGATCAGGCGGTTGGCACTCGTGCCGAGCAAGGCTTCGGCGGCATGATTGGCCTCGGCAATGCGGCCCTGATCATCGATTAGCAGCAGCGCAAAAATCAACCCGGAAAGCTGCGCGCGGGCATCGGGCGCGATATCGGCTCCTTGCTCCCTGCTGCGTATCGCCACCACTCAGGCCGCCTGTTGCATCAGAAACGGTGTGTAAAAGCGTTCAATCTCGCCCAGCACCTGATCTGCATCGTCGATGAAGATGGCCTTGTTGCGGAAGTCGGCCGAGCCATGCAGGCCTTTGGTGTACCAGCCCAGATGCTTGCGCGCCATCTTGACCCCGGTATCGCGGCCATAGTGATCGAGCATCCGGCGGTAATGTTCCACCACCAGCGCGTATTGTTCGTCAATCCCCGGTGCGGGCCACGCTTCGCCGGTGCGCCACCAGTGCATGACCTGCCCCAGCAGCCACGGCCTGCCATAGGCGCCGCGTCCGATCATCACCCCATCCGCGCCCGATTGACCCAGCGCATTGGCCGCGTCTTCGATGGAGCAGATATCGCCGTTGACGATCACCGGAATGTTCACCGCATCCTTAACCTTACGCACGAACGCCCAGTCGGCGCTGCCTTTGTACATCTGATTGCGGGTGCGCCCGTGGACGGTGACCATCTGCACGCCGATATCCTCGGCCATGCGGGCAAGGTCAGGCGCGTTCAGGCTATCGTGGCACCAGCCCATCCGCATCTTGACCGTGACCGGCACCTTCACCGCTTTCACCGTCGCTTCCATCAGCCGCACCGCCAGCGGCACTTCGCGCATCAACGCGCTGCCCGCCAGCTGGCCGACAACCTTGCGCACCGGGCAGCCGAAATTGATGTCGATAATCGCCGCGCCATTGCCTTCCTGAAGCTTGGCAGCTTCGGCCATGCTGGCAGGATCGCAGCCAACCAGCTGCATCGACACCGGTTCTTCAATCCGGTCCCACGCGGTTTTCTGCACGGATTGGCGGGTTTCACGGATCGCCGCCTCGCTCGCGATCATTTCGGTGACGTTTAGGCCCGACCCGTAACGCCGCACCAGCGTGCGAAACGGCATGTCGGTCACCCCGGTCATCGGCGCGAGCACCACCGGATCGGCAACCGTAACCGGGCCGATGGCAAGCGGCCTGATCGCCGGAGGGGTGGGAAGCATGGTCATGGTGGATGTGTGCCTAATAATTGGGCAGGCGCATAGTGGATTGCCGAAAGCCCGTCCAGACCTTAAGCGACTGCGGCGATGGCAAGCTTGCCCCCCCTTCCCCCCTTTGCAGCAATCGTGGTCGCCGCGGGCAGAGGCCTTCGCGTGGGCGGCGATACGCCGAAACAGTTCAGGATATGGCGCGGGAAACCGCTGCTCCGGCACTCGGTTGAAGCGCTGCGGTCAGCGGGGGCCGATCCGCTGGTGGTGGTGATTGCCGCTGATGCGCTGGCCGATGCGGCGGAGGCGCTTGGCGGTGTCGATGGCGTGCAGTTCGTTACCGGCGGCGCGACCCGGCAGGATTCGGTGCGTAACGGGCTTGAGGCACTGGCCGATGCAGCGCCGCAGCGGGCGCTGATTCACGATGCTGCCCGCCCTGACCTGCCGCACGAGGTGATCGCCCGATTGCTTGCCGCGCTGGACAATCATCCCGGTGCAGTTCCGGTGCTGCCGGTGGTCGATAGCCTAGCGGTGGCAGGCGATAGCGGGCTGATGGCTGGCAAGGCGGAGCGCGAAAGCCTACGCCGCGTCCAGACCCCGCAGGCGTTCCGATTTGCCGATATTCTCGCCGCGCACCGTATCTGGACGGGCGCAACCAATGCGGGCGATGATGCGCAGGTGCTGACAGACAGCAGCGGTTCAGTTGCGTTGGTCGATGGAGACGAGCGCCTCAGGAAAATCACCTTCGCGGAGGATTTCGTGGATACCGATGCAACTCCCGCATTTCGCATTGGTCAGGGTTATGACGTTCACCGACTGCAGGTTGGCGAGGAACTGTGGCTGTGCGGGGTACAGATACCCCACGACAAGGGGCTATCCGGCCATTCCGATGCCGATGTTGCGCTCCACGCGATTACCGATGCCGTGCTCGGCGCGATTGGCGCGGGCGATATCGGCACGCACTTCCCCCCGAGCGACCCGCAATGGGCCGGTGCCCGTTCGGCGCGCTTTCTCGAGCACGCCGTCAACCTCGCGCGCGATGCTGGCTACAAAATAGGCAATGTGGATCTGACCTTGATTTGCGAAGCGCCCAAAATCGGGCCGCATCGCATCGCCATGCGCAGCGCCGTTGCCGAAATAATGGGCGCATCCGAAATTGCCATCAGCATCAAGGCGACCACCACAGAAAGGCTCGGCTTCACCGGCCGCGGCGAAGGTATCGCCGCACAAGCCATTGTTCTTATGATCGTTACTTAAGAAGGAGTTGCTCCATGCCCCGTCAAATTCTTGCCCCTGCCCTTGCCTTCGCGGCGCTCGCCTCTGCACAAACCGCCCACGCTCAGCAGCAGGCCTGCGTCGCTCCGGCTGACCTTGGCGATGCCGTGGTTTACGCCATGCCGATTGCCTTTGACGCGGCCCGCAATGCCTGCGCCAACCGTCTGTCGCGCGATGGCTTCATGGCAAAAGGCGGCGAGGCGTTCATCGCCAATTTCCGTTCGCAGCAGAACGCCGCCTGGCCGGGCGCGTTTCGATTGCTCAAGACCTTCATGGCTGACGAAAGCAGGGAAGGCAGCGATGTAGACATCAACGCCTTGGTCGCGGCCCTACCCGAAGAATCGCTGCGCCCGTTTGTCGATGGCATGGTCGGCCAGATGATCGCGCAGGAAATCAAAGGCGATAGCTGCGACAAGATTGAACGCGGACTTGAACTCATCAGCCCGCTGCCGACGGAGAATGTCGGCGGACTGTTTGCGTTTATTGCCGAAATGGCCGATTTGAAGAAACCGTCGATCTGCGCGGTCACTCCCTCTCAGGCGAAGAAGTAGACCAATGCCCTTAACGCTGTTGCCCGATGATATCACCGCGCTTGCCGCCAAGGTTGTGGCAGAAAATGCCGCCGCCGGGCGCACGGTGGCGATCGCGGAAAGCTGCACGGGCGGGTTGGTGGCCGGAGCCTTGACCGAAATCGCTGGCTCCTCCTCTGTGCTGGATCGCGGCTTTGTGACCTATTCCAATGAAGCCAAGATGGAGATGCTTGGCGTTGCCAGCGACATCATCGAAACCTTTGGCGCGGTGTCAGTGGCGTGCGTCTGGGCGATGGCCAAAGGTGTGCTCGAACGATCAAACGCAGATGTGGCGGTTGCGGTCAGCGGCGTGGCCGGGCCGGGTGGCGGAACCTTGCACAAGCCGGTCGGCACTGTCGTATTCGCCCGCGTGATCCGCGATGCTGATAGCGAACCCGATGGCGAGCTTAAGTTCTTCGAAGGCGGCGAAGGCCCCGATGGCCGCGCCACCATTCGCCATCAGGCGACGCTTTGCGCGCTGGAACTGCTGTTGCCGTAAAGCTGCGCGGCGCGGGCCTCGAACGCTTCGACCATCTTGCGGAACGCGCGGTCGAAATATTGCCCGGCAATTTTTTCGAACAGGCGGTTTTTGAAGGTGAATTCGACCAGAAAATCGATTTCGCAGGTGTGATCGTCCACCGCACGGAACGTCCAGACATTGTCGAGATCGCTTAGCGGGCCATCAACATAATGCACCGCAATCTTGTGGGGCCGATCCTTGGCCACGCGCGACGTGAAGGTTTCGCGCAACGATTTGAACCCGACCACCATATCGGCAACCAGTTCGGTTTCGGTATTCGATCGCACCCGCGTCGCAATTACCCACGGCAGAAATTCGCCATAGCGGCCAACATCTGCGACCAGATCGAACATCTGCTGCGCGCTATACGGCAGCCGCCGGGTTTCATGAATGCCCGGCATTATGCCCCGGCTTTCGCAGCCGCCCGCGTCAGCTTTTCTTCTCGTGCGGCGCGCATTACCGCGAAATCATCACCCGCATGATAACTTGAACGGGTAAGCGGGCTGGATGCGACTTGCAGGAACCCTTTGGCCCGCGCAATCGCGCCGTAAGCGGCGAAGGCCTTGGGGGTGACGAATTCCTCGACATTGGCGTGCTTGGGCGTGGGCTGGAGATATTGGCCCATGGTGATGAAATCGACTTCGGCCGACCGCATATCGTCCATCACCTGATGCACTTCGAGCCGCTGTTCGCCCAGCCCCAGCATGATCCCCGATTTGGTGAAGATCAGCGGGTTGTGCGCCTTCACCTCTTCCAGCAACCGCAGCGATGCATAATAGCGCGCGCCTGGCCGGATGGTCGGATAGAGACGTGGCACCGTTTCGAGGTTATGATTGTAAACATCTGGTCCTGCTTCACAAATAGCCTCAACCGCGCGGCGCATTTTGCCGCGGAAATCCGGCGTCAGGATTTCGATGGTGGTGTTGGGCGTATTGCGGCGTAGCGCCTCGATCACCTTGACGAACTGTGACGCGCCGCCATCGGGCAGATCATCGCGGTCCACCGAGGTGATGACGATATGTTCCAACCCCATCTTCGCGGCGGCAATGGCGGTGTTTTCCGGCTCCATCGAATCGACCGCGCGCGGCATCCCGGTCTTTACGTTGCAAAACGCGCAGGCGCGCGTGCAAACATCGCCGAGAATCATCACGGTGGCGTGCTTTTTCGTCCAGCACTCACCGATATTGGGGCAGGCGGCTTCCTCACACACGGTATTGAGGTTCAGTTCGCGCATTAGCCGCCGGGTTTCGTGATACCCCTCGCTCACCGGCGCACGCACGCGGATCCAGTCAGGCTTTCGCTGACGTGCGGGGCGATCGGATTGCTGGTCGGGCTGCGGCTGGCTGGAGAGATCGTTCATGCCCTGCCATTTAGGAGCGCGAACCGAGTCCCGCAAGCAGGTGCGGGTTCATCGGGCAAATACGCCGCTTGTCGATGCGCATCAGTCGCTGCATATCGGGACTATGGCCCATTCAACGCTCAAGAACATCGCCCTGCTCATCGATGCGGACAATACAACCCCGGAAGGGATCGACCCGGTGCTGACCGTGATGGCCGAACTGGGGCAGGTCAATATTCGCCGTGCCTATGGCAATTTTGCCAAGGATAACCTGTCCCGCTGGGGTGAAATCAGCAACAAGTACGGCATCCGCCCACAACAGCAGTTTGACGTGTCCAAGGGCAAAAATGCGACCGATATGGCGATGACGATCGATGCGATCGACCTGCTTTATCAGGGCAAGGTTGACGGGTTCGGGCTCATGACCTCTGACAGCGATTTTACCCCGCTGGTCACGCGGCTGCGGCAGGACGGAATTATCGTTTACGGCTTTGGCGAGGAAAAGACGCCGCTGGCATTCAAATCGGTTTGCACCCGCTTCATCGAAATCAAGCAGTTGATCGCCAGCTACGCCGCTGACAAGCCGGGGGCAAAGGCTGACACCGCAGCCCGCGCTGCCGCGGACAGCAGTAGCGCTGTCGATGACGAATTGCTTGAGCTTATTACCGCTGCCTATTCCGAAGCCAAACGCGATGACGAAGGCTATGCCCTGCTGCAACAGGTGGGGCAGATCGCTGGAAACCGCTCCAGCTTCGATGTGCGCAATTACGGGTTCAAACGATTGTCCGACCTGTTTGCCTCGCTCGGCAATTTCAAGCTTGAACGGCGGGCCGACGGGCAGGTTTACGTCAAACGGCTGCGCTGATCGCCTGCGCCTGCCGCTGCATACGAAAAGAGCGCCGGATTCGTCATCCAGCGCTCGGTTCAAGGTCAGGGACTGTTACCTGAGTGGTCAGCTGACCGTGGCCGGGGTCTCTGTTGCCAAGCTGCCTTCGGTCGCAACGTCTTGAGGCGCGGCGGAATCTTTCAACAGCTGCGCCGCATAGGATCCCCACAGTCTGGCAACAGGAATGCGCACGCCTTCCACCTTGGCAAGATTTTGGCTGGCCGCAGCCGCATCACCCATCGCAATCTGGGCAATGCCGAGCCGCGTCAGTGCGAGATTGCGGTCAACGCCGGGGAGCGAAAGGCTCTTTTCATAAAACCGCACCGCCTTGGCATATTCACCATAGTTCAGGAACGCATCGCCCGCTGCCAACACCGTCCGCATCTGCGCCGACGCCGCGCCAGCATCACGTTCGAGCGCCGGCAGATCGGCCCGATCAGCGGCAATGCGTCCGGATGCGATCCGGTACTGTTCATCAACAAAGCTATCCGAACCCTTGGGGATGATGCCGCTTGAATAAGCGCTATCGATCAGTTCCTTGACCTCCAGCGGCAGGCGACGGGAATCAGCGGCTTCGATGTAATAAATGTAATCGCTCTTTTCCGTGAGCGTGCCCACCTTCTTACCAAGCCGCAGCAGGTCAAGCAGCACTTGCGGATCAAAATCGTTGAGATTGCGCGTGAGGTTCACCCCGTCGCGCCAGTTTTCCGGAGTTGGATAATCGCCCACCCAATCCGAAACGAAATCATAAACCTGCGGCACGATTTCGTTGGTGTAAGCGATCGCTACCCCGCGCTTGTACCACCGTTCATCGACAGGCAGGGCCTGTTCCTTGCGCTGGGCAATCGCCGAACTGAGATAGGCCAGTCCTTCGGAATAAAGATCATCGCTGAAATAGGTTTCAGCCATGTTCATCTGCAAATCAGCCATGCTGACGTTTGCACTGGTATAGTTGAGATCAATGGCACGCTGCAGATAGGTGCGCGCTTTTTCGTGCTGGTTCAGATTGGAAGCAATCTGAAACGCGACCAGATTAAAGCGGCCCTGTTCAGCGGGCTGGATATTGTCGCTATCAAGCATCATTTCCACGCCCTGCAACTGCATCGGCAGATCCTTGCCGAGAATCGCAGCGTTGAAGATCATTCCACCCAGCGCCTGCTTTTCATCGGACGACACTGCCAGCGGCACCATCGCAAGGATCTGCGGTTTAAGCGCGGCAAAATCCGCTCCTTCTGCCTTGATCGCGGCGTCAATAGGCTGATAAGCAGCGACGAATTCCTTGGAATAGGCCGCCTTCGCTTCCTCTTTCTTGTCATCCTTCTTTTTCTTCTGCGCATGGGCCGCGTCGGTGAAGCCCGGCACAGCCAATAACGCGGTGCCGCTGGCAAGTGCGAGTGCGAGCGCAAATTGCCGGGCAAAGCCAAGGGAACGACGGTGGGGCGAAAACAAAGTGGTCACAGCATCCTCCAATTGTAGGGCAGCATTGCACCGATTTGGCCAGGGTGCCGCCTGAATCTCCTAGGCAGCCTTTGGACGGCTCACGCCAGATTTGCAATTCCCGCTAGGCAGTCCGTGCTGAACGGCCTTTGAATGGTGGTATGTGCTCCCGTTCAGCCGCTTGCAAATGTGGAAAAATGCACGCTGTTCGCGCTGTGTTCGTCTCCGAAGGTGGCGAAAGCGCGGGCGCAGGCCTAGATAGAGACTATTGCATGGCCCCTCGCGGTCATTGCCGCCACAGCGGCTCCCTAATACGTCCAGAAGAACACCAACAGAAACGGCACCACCCTTGAGCGACGACAGTGAAATCCTCGATTCCCCCGTTCCTTCCCCGATGGGGGGGTTTGAACGCATCGATATCGTCGATGAAATGAAATCGAGCTATCTCGATTACGCGATGAGCGTGATCGTCAGCCGCGCGCTGCCCGATGTGCGCGACGGGTTGAAGCCGGTGCACCGCCGCATCCTGTTCGCCAGCCAGGAAGGCGGCTTCGTCGCGGGCAAACCTTACCGCAAGAGCGCCAAGATCGTTGGCGACGTGATGGGCAATTACCACCCGCACGGCGATAGCGCGATTTACGATGCGCTCGCCCGGATGACGCAGCCGTGGTCGATGCGGGTGCCCTTGATCGACGGGCAGGGCAATTTCGGTTCGATGGACCCCGATCCGCCAGCGTCAATGCGCTATACCGAGGCACGGCTGGCGCGGGTGGCGAACAGCCTGCTTGATGATCTCGACAAGGATACCGTCGATTTTGTCGAAAACTACGACGGCAGCCGCAAGGAGCCGAGCGTTCTGCCGGCGCGTTTCCCCAATCTGCTGGTCAACGGCGCGGGCGGGATCGCGGTTGGCATGGCAACCAATGTGCCGCCACACAACCTTGGCGAAGTGATCGATGCCTGCTTTGCCTATATGGACAATCCGGCGATCACGTCCGAAGAACTGATCGCCTATATCCCCGGCCCCGATTTTCCCACTGCGCCGCTGATCCTCGGCACCCACGGCGCACGCTCGGCCTATACCACCGGGCGCGGGTCGATCCTGATGCGCTGTCGCCACGAGATTGAAACCGGGCGCAATGACCGGCAGAGCATCGTCTTCACCTCAATCCCGTTTCAGGTCGGCAAGAACAACCTTGTCGAGAAAATTGCTGAGGCGGCCAAGGACAAGCGGATCGAAGGGGTTGTCGATATCCGCGACGAATCCTCGCGCGAAGGCGTGCGGGTGGTGGTCGACCTCAAACGTGATGCAACGCCCGATGTGGTGCTCAACCAGATCTGGCGGCACACGCCCGCGCAATCATCCTTCCCCGCCAATATGCTGGCCATCCGCGGGGGGCGGCCCGAAACGCTGATGTTGCGCGATTTTATCGCGGCTTTCATCACCTTCCGCGAGGAAGTGATCACCCGGCGCACCAAGTATGAACTCGCCAAGGCGCGTGAGCGGGCGCATCTGTTGCTGGGTCTGGTGGTCGCGGTTTCCAACCTTGACGAAGTGGTGGCGATGATCCGCAGCGCGCCCAACCCCGCCGCAGCGCGCGCGCGCTTGCTGGCGAAGGAATGGCCGATTGGCGATATTGCGCAATATATCCGGCTGGTCGAAGCGATTGAGCCTGACGCCGATCAGGCAGGCGGCACCTATTGCCTGTCCGAACGGCAGGTGAAGGCGATCCTCGAACTGCGCCTGCACCGCCTGACCGCGCTGGGCCGCGACGAAATCGGTGATGAATTGAAGGGCCTGGCGCTGTCGATCGAGGGATATCTTGCGATCCTTGGCGACCGGGTCAAACTTTACGCCGTGATGCGCGAAGAACTGGCGGAAATCCGCGCTACCTACGCCACCCCGCGCCTGTCGGAAATCGCCCCCGCTTGGGATGGTCTGGAAGACGAAGACCTGATCGAGCGTGAGGAGATGGTCGTCACCGTCACGCATGATGGCTATATCAAACGCACCACGCTCAACACTTTCCGGGCGCAGGCGCGCGGCGGCAAGGGCCGCAGCGGCATGGCGACCAAGGATGAAGACGCGGTGGTCGAACTGTTCGTCACCAGCACCCACAACCCCGTTCTGTTTTTCACCAATACCGGGCGCGTGTACCGCATGAAGGTATGGAAGCTGCCTGAAGGCGGGCCGCAGACCAAGGGCCGCCCGATGGTCAACCTGCTCCCCTTGGGCGAGGACGAGCGTGTCACCAACGTTCTGCCGCTGCCGGAGGATGAGGCATCATGGGCCAATCTCAACATCGTGTTCGCGACCGAGCGCGGCATGGTGCGGCGCAATTCGATGGACGCCTTCACCAATGTGCCGACCGCGGGCAAATACGCGATGGGCTTTGTCGAAGGATCGGGTGATCGGCTGATCGGGGTGCAATTGCTCACCGAAGACCAGCAGATTTTCCTCGCCAGTGATAGCGGCAAGGCGATCCGTTTTTCCGCCACCGATGCGCGCGAAACCAAAAGCCGCACCGGTATCGGCGTGCGCGGCATGGCCTTGAAAGGCGGCGCCAAGGTGGTGAGCATGGCGGTGCTCGATCCGCTGACCGCCGATATGGAGACGCGCGAGGCCTATTTGCGCGCCGCCGCGTGGAAAAACAACGATGCGGTCCCCACCCTGCCTGCCGAGCAAATGGCGGCAATGGCGGATGGGGAAGAGTTCATTCTCACCCTCACGGCCAATGGTTATGGCAAGATTTCCTCGGCCTACGAATATCGCACCACGTCGCGCGGCGGCCAGGGGATCACCAATATCGGCACGCCTGACAGCAATCCGGAACGCAACGGCCCGGTGGTGGCGAGTTTCCCGGTGCGCCACGGTTCGCAGCTGATGCTAGTCACTGATCAGGCCAAACTGATCCGGCTGGGGATTGATCTGCGCCATCTGGTCGAAGACGGGTTTGAAAACCTCAAAGGCTTTTCGATCAGCGGGCGCAGTTCGTCAGGCGTCCGCATTTTTGACGTGGCCAAGGGTGAACATATCGTTGGCGCTGCGTTGATTGATGAGAGCGCAGAACCGGAAAACCCCGCAGAGGAAGCCATCGCCGCCGAAATGTCGAGCGAGAGTGAGCCGCCCGCAACCTGACGGGCTTCTCGCCGCGCAGGCCCACCATGCGAACAGCCCGTGCTTTTATCTTACGGGCTGTTCACCGCGCAGGCATTGCACGATCCCGGTCGCGATCATCACCTGCCCGGCGTAATAGGTCGGCCAGATCAGCAGATCGGGCAACACGCCCAGATCGAACTGGCCCAGTCGCGAAAAAATCAGCCAGTTGCTGATCACAAACAGCACTGCGCCCATCCCGACCCGGTAGCGCGGGAAACGGCTGCTCCACGCCGCCGCCGCCATTACGCCCAGAAAGGCCGCATAAATCGCGACATTCACCTGCCCGCTGAGGAAATAGCTCACCAAAGGGGTGGCGATCAGCAAGACCAGCCCCAGCATCCGCTGGCTTGGCGAAGGGCGCGCTCGCAGGTTGCGCAGGTAAAGCGCCACAGCGACGCCATGGGAAGCGGCAAAGAACGCGCCGCCCGCGATCAGATCAAGTTCGATCGCCATGTCGCCCGCCGCCGCCAGCACCAACGCCAGCACCAGCAATCCGCCATCAAGACCGCGTCGGTCATGCGGCATCCGCATAAATACATAGATCGCAAGCAGGCCAGCCGCCGCGCCTTTGACAAGGAGCCCCCACGTCCCCTCACCCACCGGATTATCGCGCAGGAAATAGAACGCAGTCGCCGCCGCGATGCTCGCCAACAGCCACGGCCTCTGTTCGATCAATGCCCGTTTCGCCATTCTCGCCCTTCCCCTGTCCCGATCCTGCCGGCCCGATCCTGCCGGCCCAATCCTGTCGGTTTGACTTGCAGGCGCGCTATCACGCAATTACCTGCGCTGCCATGAGCGCGATACCAGCAAATCACGATGTGCACATTATCGGCGGCGGGCTCGCGGGAAGCGAGGCGGCGTGGCAGCTGGCGCAGCGCGGGTTTAAGGTGCGCCTTTCAGAGATGCGCGGCAGCGGCACGATGACCCCGGCGCACCAGACCGATGGCCTGGCCGAAATGGTGTGTTCCAATTCGTTCCGCTCGGACGATGATGAAAAGAACGCGGTTGGCCTGCTGCACCATGAAATGCGCGCGCTGGACAGCCTGATCATGCGCGCCGGCCATATCGCGCGGGTGCCTGCGGGCAGTGCAATGGCAGTGGATCGCGATGTGTTCTCGGCCGAGGTTGAAAAAGCCCTGCAAGAACACCCCAATGTCACCATCCTGCGTGAGCGGGTGGATGCCCTACCCGCCAGCGGCCTTACCATCGTCGCCACCGGGCCGTTGACGGCCGAGGCGCTTGCCGCGAGCATCGTGCAGGCGACGGGCAGCGAACGGCTGGCCTTTTTCGACGCCATCGCCCCGATCATCCACCACGATAGCATCGACATGAGCAAATGCTGGATCCAGTCGCGCTGGAACAAACGCACCGATGCATCGAACGAAGGCGGCGATTACATCAACTGCCCGATGTCGCAGGAACAATACCTCGCCTTCCATCGGGGGTTGATCGAAGGCGAGAAGACCGAGTTCAAGCAGTGGGAAAAGGACACGCCCTATTTCGATGGCTGCATGCCGATCGAGGTGATGGCGATGCGCGGGGTGGAAACGCTGCGCTATGGCCCGATGAAGGGTGTGGGGCTGGATAACCCGTTCGATACTACCCCGGAATTTCCGCAGGGGCGCTGGCCCTATGCGGTGGTGCAGCTGCGGCAGGACAACAAGCTGGGCACGCTGTGGAACATGGTGGGTTTTCAGACCAAGCTGAAATATGCCGCTCAGATTGAGCTGTTCCGCACCATTCCGGGGCTGGAAAACGCCGAATTTGCACGGCTGGGCGGTTTGCACCGCAACACCTTCCTCAATTCGCCGCAGGTGCTCGACCGCCAACTGCGACTGCGCGCCGCGCCGCACATCCGCTTTGCCGGGCAGGTCACGGGCTGCGAAGGCTATGTAGAAAGCGCGGCCATCGGGCTGGTTGCAGGGATGATGGCCGCGGCTGAACTGGCCGGGCGCAATTGGCAGCCGCTGCCTGCGACCACCGCGATGGGCGCGCTGCTCAGCCACATCACAGGCGATGCCGAGGCGAGCACGTTTCAGCCGATGAACGTCAATTTCGGGCTGTTCCTGCCGCTCCACGATGTCGGCAAGAAAGTGCGCAAGGAAGCCTATACTAACCGCGCCAAGGCCGATCTGGCACGCTGGATTGCCCAGCAGCAGGAGCGAATCCCCGCGTAGGCGGGGATCTCCGGCAAAATCGCACAACCGCCCGAGGTCCCCGCCAGCGCGGGGATTCGCAAACGCTGAAGAATCAACACTTGCAGGCGGGCTTCTTTGCCGCCGGTTTGGGCGCGGTGGTGGCAAATTCGCGCGGGGTGAGCCGCCCGTTGCCATCGGCGTCGGCGCCTTCAAAACGGTTTACGGTCGTCACCGCCCATTCCTCAAAGGTCAGCAGGTTGTTGCCATCGACATCCAGTGCGCGGAACGCATCTGACCGGGTCGAAAGCATCTCGTTGCGGGTGATCAGCCGGTCGCGGTTGCGGTCGTAACGGAAGAACCGCTGCTCCTCGCGCGTGAGTTCGCTGGGTTCGGGCGGCGTAGGGCCTTCCATTGCGCCCGGATCGGTGATCGGCAGGCTTTCAGGGCCGGGCGCAGGTGCTTCGGGCGACGGCGGCGGCGGGGCGTTGGCTTCTACTGCCGCACGGCCCTGCCACCAGAATACCCCCACCCCGGCAAGGGCAAGCCCCGCAAACACTCCGACAACGGCTTCGCGCAACGATCTGCCCCTTGTTGCTGATTTACTACGGTATTATACGTAGTCAGCGCAGAAAGATAGCCGCCCGCAAAGCCGCCAGCGACGCGCCCCGCCCTTCCATCAGCGGCCGCCCGCCACGCCGCAGTGCCCGCAGCGCCAGCGCATCGAGCACAGCAAGGCCGCGCAGTTCGCGGGGTAAGCGCCCGCCTTCTCCGGCCCGCGCCAGACCAGCTTCGATCAGCAATGCCCGTTCTGAGCCGTCAGACACACCCGCGGCCGCATCCGCAATCGCCCAGCGGGATGCCGCCGCCGCAACGCTATCATGGTCAACGCGACTGCGATCATCGTGCAAGGCATTGAAAAACGCCGCACGCTGCGTCCCAAACGCCTCGACTTCCAACGGGCCAAGCTGCTCGGCAGTCACCAGCACTTCCCAGCCATCGACCATCGCGATCAACGCCGCCTCACGCCCGGCCCAATGCTCCGCAATCGCATCCAGCACGGCATCCCCGCGCGGTCGCTCTGACGGCGGCTTGGCCAGCGCCTCGCGCCACCAGGCGAGCCGCATCTGCCCCAACATCGGTTCGGTCGTGTGGGCAACAATCCGGGCAAGTCGCCGATCAAGCTGAAAGGCTGTGGTTAACGGCCCGCGAAGCTTTGCCGGGCTCCACGCCAGCGCCAAATCTGCCTCAGGCGGGATAGGATCAAGGCGGTCGTCAGTCATCTCCTGTGCGCCTAGCCGCCCCCTTTCGCCAGTGGCAAGCAAACTGTCTCTTTGCGGGACGCCAAGGCAAACAGAAAAGCCGGAAAGCGCCATTAACACCCTGCTAACCATGCTCTTTCGCAATCCGCTTACCGTGGTGCCTTATGGCGATGCAATGTTTCTGGAGATCCCGGGCCGCTCTGGCACGGAATGCCACGGAAAGGACATGTGCGATGGGGCGGAAAAGTAGGGTTGCACGCCCTTTATTCGATTTTTCTGGCACCTGCCAAGCCAGCGAAGATCAGCATGTCCCACGCATTACAGGAGGCTCAAGGATGACGTTTCTAGGAAACCTGGTTTCGAAACTGAAGGCTTGCACGAGTGGCAACGCCTTGATCATCGTGGCGACGGGGCTTCCGGCGTTGATCGGTGGTGCCGGCTTGGCGGTTGACACCGCGCAATGGTACATGTGGAAACGCGAACTGCAGCACGCGGTTGATCAGGCCGCCTATTCGGGTGCCTGGGCCCTGTCCAATCCTGACAGCGCCGGCAATTACGCCGTTCGCGCAGAGCAGGAATATGATGGCAACCTTGGCGTTGTCAGAGACTTTGCGTCCGACCCCACAATCCTGCGTGCCGATTTTGCCGGTGGATCGCAGAACAGCGTCGTCGTCGCAGCGAGCGCCACGCGCCTCCTGCCATTCTCGAGCTTTCTTACAGGCAGTGCCGCAACGGTAAGCGTTCGCGCTCAGGCGATCTTTCAGGCCGGCATGTCCTTCAACGCCTGCCTGATTTCACTTCGCGAAGATGGCACTGGCACAGACATCGGCGGGAATGCGACCATCCGCGCACGCTGCGGCTTGGCCGCGCTTTCTTGCGACGATGACGCGGTGGTGATCGATGGGTCGGCTAACGTCGAGACCGACTCAATCGCGGCTTGCGGGACAGTAAATTCGACCGACCCAGACCACCAAGGGATTATCGCCGAAAACGTGCGGGGGCTAAGCGATGCCTATGCTGATATCGAGCCGCCCACCAACGACACGCCGCGCTCATATAACTGCACCGGAAAGGGTCAGAACCAGCAGGCATCGCTGCTGCCGGGCACCTATCGCGGCCTGCGCATAACATGCAACACGACCTTTGCCCGCGGGATCTACGTGATCGACGGGGGAGAGCTTGATCTTACCCACAATGCGTCGGTTACGGGCAGCGGGGTAATGTTCGTGTTGAAGAACGGTGCCACGTTGAAACTTGGCGGCATGGGTAATGCCAACGCCATCAGCCTGTCACCGATGACCGCCGCCGATTTCGTGGGCACTCCCTACGCATCGCGAGCAGACGAACTCGCTGGTTTCCTGGTGTTCGAACACCGCGACAACAACGCCTCGGGAGAGCACATCTTCAACGGCAATTCCAATTCGCTGATCGAAGGGCTGATCTATCTTCCCGATGGCGATCTTCGGGTAAACGGCACCGCGAACGTGGCTGCGCAGTGCCTCCAGATATCCGCCTACACCATCAAAATCCTCGGTAATGCGTTCCTCGAAACGCTTTGCCCGATTGATGATGCCACCAATGCTGGCACGGCATTGCCGCTCGTACGGATGGTGGCTTGATCATGGCCGGGCTGTTCCAACGCATCGTCAGGGATCGGCGCGGGTCTTTCGCGATCGAGACCGCCTTTGTCGCCCCCGTGTTGATCCTGATGACGCTCGGCATTGCCGAGACCGGAACCATCGTCGCACGCCAGCACGAATTGCAAAGTGTCGCCAATGAAAGCGAGATCATCATCCTTGCAACAAACCAGGGTGCAACGACCAATGTCGAAACGATCAAGGAGATCGTGCAGGAATCGGTCAATCTGTCGGCCGAAGATGTTACCATGACCCAGCTTTACCGCTGCGGTGTTGAAGACGCCCTCGTTGCCAATGCAACCATGTGCGATTCTGACGACGTCGTGTCGTCTTACATCCTTGTTAATATTACCGAAGAGTACCAACCGACCTGGACCTATATGGGAATCGGGTCACCGATTACCTTCTCGGTCGAACGCAGGGTGCAGGTGTCATGATGATGCGTATGTCAGGTAAACCCGCAAGCTCGGTGGCCCACCGTCTTATTCGCTCGCAAAGCGGCGCAGCGATTATTGAATTTGCGCTGTTGGGGCCGCTATTCCTCATGATGCTGATCGGGGTGCTGCAGGTCGGGATATATTTGCAGAATTACAACGCGGTGCAGTCGCTTGCATCGGATTCGGCTCGGCATGTGATGGTCGAATCGCAAAAGCAGAACATCCTGAGCGACGAACAGATCCGCTCTGTATTGCTCGGGATGTCGACCAATTCGCCCTATCTGCTCGACTCTGACCGGCTCGAAATTCTCATCGACCGGTCAGACGTAAGCCGCGTTACCGGCGCGACCGAGATCGATATGGAACTGCGTTACCAGCTGACCGATTTCATACCGGGGGTGGAGCTGCCGCTGAGCGTGATCACTTATTCCCGCTCGGTCTGGGTGGTCGACGAAGCATAAGCCACCACCGGGATCAAACCCCGGCGGCGCACCGGCTTTCAATAATCCGTTCACTTAAATGTAGCACACCTTGCGGGCTGCCTCGGCAATGCGGGCCGCATCGATTAGCGCCAACTTTTCAAGGTTGGCGGCATACGGTAGCGGCACGTCTTCGTTGCACACCCTGAGCACCGGTGCATCGAGGTGGTCGAACCCTTCCTCCATGCAGATCGAAATCACCTCGCTGGCGATCGAACAGGTCGGCCAGCCTTCCTCGGCGATGATCAACCGGTTGGTCTTGGCAAGGCTGGTGAGCACCGCCTGCTTGTCGAGCGGACGTAGCGTGCGAAGGTCGATCACCTCAGCATCAATGCCTTCACCCGCCAGTGTCTGCGCCGCTTCGAGCGCCATGCCGACCCCGATCGAATAGCTGACGATGGTGACGTCCTTGCCTTCACGAATGATCCGCGCCTTGCCAATCGGCAGCACGTAATCATCCATATCCGGCACATCGAAGCTGCGGCCATAGACCAGCTCGTTTTCGAGGAACACGACCGGGTCTTCACACCGGATCGCGGCCTTCATCAGCCCCTTGGCGTCGGCGGCATCAAAGGGCGCGATGACGATCAGGCCGGGGACGCTGGCATACCACGGGCCATAATTCTGGCTGTGCTGCGCGCCGACGCGGCTGGCAGCACCGTTGGGGCCGCGAAACACGATCGGACAGCGCATCTGGCCACCCGACATATAATTGGTCTTGGCGGCAGAATTGATAATATGATCAATCGCCTGCATGGCGAAGTTAAAAGTCATGAATTCGACAATCGGGCGCAATCCGCCCATCGCCGCGCCGGTGCCGATCCCGGCAAAGCCATATTCGGTGATCGGCGTGTCGATCACCCGCTTCGGCCCGAATTCGGCGAGCAAGCCTTGCGTGACCTTGTATGCGCCCTGATATTCGGCGACTTCCTCACCCATCACGAACACGCGGGGATCGC
This sequence comes from Porphyrobacter sp. MBR-49, assembly GCF_053628655.1. Lineage (NCBI taxonomy): Bacteria > Pseudomonadati > Pseudomonadota > Alphaproteobacteria > Sphingomonadales > Erythrobacteraceae > Porphyrobacter > Porphyrobacter sp. MBR-49. Next base: position 2,574 of record NZ_JBRJGU010000009.1, on the reverse strand, counting down.
TGCGCATTTCTTCGGCCATCGCATCGCGCAATGCCTCACGCACCGTGGTGCTGATGAAGCTGGTGCCTTCCGGGATGGCAGGGTCTTTGGCAGCGGTTGCGGGTGCCGGTGCGGGCTTTTCAGCCTTGGGAGCAGGCGCGGGTGCAGGCGTGTCCGATTTTGCAGGAGCGGGCGCTGGAGAGGCCTCCTCCCCTTCCACCTCGATCAGCGCAATCACCGTGCCGACCGCGACATCCTCGGTGCCCGCCGCGATCATGATCTTCGACAACACACCTTCGTCGATGGCTTCAAACTCCATCGTTGCCTTGTCGGTTTCGATCTCGGCAATAATGTCGCCCGGTTCGATCCGGTCGCCTTCGGCCTTGAGCCATTTGGCGAGCGTGCCCTGCTCCATCGTCGGCGACAGGGCCGGCATTTTCAGTTCAATCGCCATGGCTCAATACTCCTCCACCAGCACATCGGTGTAAAGTTCACCCGGTGTCGGTTCTGGCGAATTCTCGGCGAAATCTGCCGCGCCAGCGACTTCCGCGCGGATCGCCTTGTCGATTGCTTTCAATTCATCCTCGGTTTTGCCGCCCTCGATCAGGGTTTTCTTCAAGCCCTCGATCGGATCGTGGTGGTCGCGCTGTTCCTGCACTTCCTCGCGGGTGCGGTACTTGGCCGGGTCGGACATCGAATGCCCGCGATAACGATAGGTGTTGCATTCCATCAGCACCGGGCCGTTGCCAGCGCGCACGTGGGCGAAGGCGACTTCGGCAGCGGCGCGCACTTCGAGCACGTCCATGCCGTTCACCTCCATCCCCGGAATGCGGAACGCAGTGCCGCGGCGAGAAAAACGGGTTTCCGCCGATGACCGCTTGCTGGCGGTGCCCATCGCATATTGGTTGTCCTCAACCACAAACACGATCGGCAGCTTCCACAAGGCCGCCATGTTGAAGGTTTCGTAAACCTGCCCCTGATTGGCCGCACCATCGCCAAAATAGGCAAGGCAGATGCCGCCATCTTCGTTGTATTGATGCGCCAGTGCGAGACCCCCGCCCAGCGCCACCTGCGCGCCGACGATGCCGTGCCCGCCGTAAAACTTATGCTCGGTGCTGAACATATGCATCGAGCCGCCCTTGCCCTTGGAAATCCCGGCTTCGCGCCCGGTCAGTTCCGCCATGATCACCTTGGGATCGATCCCGTAGGCGAGCATATGGCCGTGATCGCGGTAGCCGGTGATCACGCTGTCGCGATCATTATCGAGCGCCGATTGCAGCCCGATCGCGACCGCTTCCTGCCCGATATAGAGATGGCAGAATCCGCCGATCAGCCCGAGTCCGTAAAGCTGCCCCGCCTTCTCCTCAAACCGCCGGATCAGCAGCATCTGGCGGTAGAATTCCATCATCTCCGCATCGCTCGCCGCGTAGCGTTTCTTCGCTTCGAACGCGTCTTGCAACGAATGGAGCATGAATTCGGTGTCGTCCGCCGCGCGGGCGGTCTTTTTTGCCGCTGAGGACGGCTTTGCAGGCTGCTTGGCCAAGATCGGGTTCCTCTCTGTGGCGCACTCATGGGGAGGAGAAGCGCATCACCTCGCTATAGGCGGGGAAATATGCAGGGCGCAACGCCAAGCCGTAGCGGAAGTGCCCAGCGCATACGAAATCAGCGGATTGCGGGGCGGGTTGAGCTACTCGTCTTCGAGCGTGATAACGATTTCGTCCTCACGCATCACGCCCAATTGTTCGCGCACCAACTCGCTCGCCAGATCAGGATCAGCCGCTTCGGGATCGAGTAGCATTACCCGGTTGCGCATGGCATCACGCTGTGCAGTGAGGTCAGCAATTTGTGCTTCACGTTGATCGAGCGCGGACACGTTCTCGCTCCAGGCGAGCAGCCCGGTCGGGCCAGCCACAGCAAAGCCCGTCAGCAGCACCAGCGCTATCAGCGCCGCTGCCTGTTTCAGTCTTTCGCCGGATCCGACGTTACGCATTACTGGCTCGTTCCCCCTTGCCGCTTTGCCCACAGAATCACACTTGCCGCTCCGCTGCAAGAACATTGCGCTGCCATGAGCACAAATCCATGCAAATTGGCCCGATTTCAGTAAGAGCGCGGCAGGCCGAGCACATGTTCGGCAAGATAGGACAGGATGAGGTTGGTAGAGATCGGAGCGACGGTATAAAGCCGCGCCTCGCGGAACTTGCGTTCGACGTCATATTCCTCGGCAAAACCGAACCCGCCGAAGGTCTGCACACACATGTCGGCTGCGGCCCAGCTGGCTTCGGAGGCAAGCAGTTTGGCCATGTTGGCTTCCGCACCGGGATTACCGCCCTCATCATAGGTCTGCGCAGCGTGGTGCACCATCAGTTCCGCCGCGCGCATCTGCGCATAGCAGCGCGCGATCGGGAACTGCACGCCCTGATTCTGGCCGATGGGCCGCGCGAACACGCTGCGGTCTTTGGCGTAGGCGGTGGCTTTTTCGATGAACCATTTGGCATCGCCAATGCATTCCGCCGCGATCAGGATGCGTTCGGCGTTCATGCCTGACAGGATGTAGCGGAACCCCTTCCCCTCTTCGCCCACCAAGGCCGATGCGGG
>NZ_JBRJGU010000008.1:0-135800 GCF_053628655.1 Porphyrobacter sp. MBR-49 | reverse complement strand
CCAGCCATCCAAAGCCCTTCGTCTGGAAGGCGGACCCCGACGAAATCATCGCCGCACGTAACCGGGGGTTCCAAACGTTGGAGTCAATCCACTAGCGAATCTCGTCGCAGGCGGGCTTCGCTTGACGAAAGGGAGGCGCAACCCGGATTTTTTCGCGCGCGACCAGATCATCGTCAAAAATCGGTCCATGGCCCGTCCACCTTTCCATGAAGGGCATCTTGAGAAAGGCACTGTGCAAGAGGCTCAGGGGCGCAGTCTCTGCGCAGAGAATCTCAGACAGCAGCCGACAAGGCTGGCCCACCGAGAGTGCCGTAATGGCGGATGACAGCTTTTTGCCCTTTGGTCGCCAGAACGCGGCATTCTGCAAACGGCCCAGACCCGATCATTCACAACCGCCGATTTGAACGTCTGGTTCCGCCACAAGCCGACACGCTGCTTAGGAGACCGCCGGTCGACCCGGCTAAAGACCGGATGTTGGTGGAAAGGCGAATTCCGGCTCTCGCTCCATTATGATTTGCTCAAGGCGCATCGACGAGCTCTTCGAGAAACAGCGCGATCAGGCCGGTCTGTGTATCCACCCCGGCCTTGGCATAGACCCGCGCCAACTGGGCGCGGATCGTGCCGGTTGCTGAACCGCGCAGCCCAGCGATTTGGGCGATGTCGCAGCCCTTTATGGCAAACAGCGCCACATCGGCCTCGGCTGGGGTAAGCGTCCATTCCTCGAAGCGCAGGCGGATGAGTTCGGCCAGTGCGCCTTTGGCGGCAGCTATCGCCGTTTCATCACGCCGCGCCGAAGCGATCAGTCCGCGCACCTGCAACGCGCCGAGCACGACGGCGGCAAGCAAGGCAAAGGCCGCCATCGCCTCGATCAGCAGATGCGCTCCCATACCTTCGGCCACGATATCTGCGGCCAGATCGGCGATGAAGAATGCTGCGGCTAAGGCCTGCAAGGCCACCAGGATCGTTATCCCGGTTGCCTTGCGTTCCAGTTTGCGGGCGCGTGTCTGCATCTGAGTTGCCTATCGCTGCAGCGGCAGCATCGCCACAAGAACCTGCCGCCCGCTCCGGCGGGTTTCGAACAGCACGCCTGCCAGATGCAGCAGGATCAGCAGATAGAGCAGGTTGGCGGCCGTCTCATGCACTTCGCCCAGCAGGCCTTCTCCTTCCTCACCGCCCTCGTTATGTTCCTCGCTGTGTTGGTCAGAGCTCACCAACTCGGTTGCGCCGCGCTGCTCGACTTCATTGTCGGCGAGGCTGATCGGCGGCACGCCTGCCATGGCAATTCCGGTGGCGATGATCGTCAGCAGGCAGCCCCAGATCGAATAGACCATAAAGGCGCCCAACGGATTGTGCGAAGCGTGCTGGCTGGACTGCCCGGTACGGATCTCGCGCAGGTGGGCCATAGCCTTGCGGGCCTGGGCCAGAAGGCACCAAAGCGGGCTTCAGCAGGGCCGATCAGGCCCCACAGCAAGCGCAGGCCAAGGATCGCGGCTAAGCCATAACCTACCCAGATATGAAGGCCTGAGCCTTCCTCTGTGAAAACGGCATTGGCGAGCACGGCGATCGCTATTGACCAATGGGTGATCTTGACCACGGGATCCCAGCGGCGGCGGATCGATGGTGCATTGTTGTTCATGGCAGTGCCTCCTATCAAGGCGCCCGGCCCCGTCTTCGATGAAGGGGCCAAAAGCGCACCGGCAGGCAAGAGGTGGGGCACTGCGGCGTGCACAGCCATTGGCGCACCGCTTACATGAGGCAGATAAGCCGTAGCTTATGCTCTAACTGCGGAGGTCAGGAGCCTCAGACGCTGACACCGAAGAGCCAACCGACCGCAGCCGTAATGGCCATTGCGAAGATGCCCCAGCCGAGCACGCGCAGAACTGCAGGCACGATTGGCGCCGCGCCGGCCTTGGCTCCGAGAGCGCCCAGGATCGCCAAAGACAGCACCGACACGATCAGCACGGACAGAATGATGGCCGAAGGAGGCGAAAAAAATGCCGCAATGACTGGGATAGCCGCTGCCACGCTAAAGGTTGCACCCGAAGCCAGCGCGGCTTGCAACGGACGGGCTGCAAGGTGATCGGACAGACCCAATTCATCCCGCACATGTGCGGCCAGCGGATCGAGCGCGGAAAGCTCCCGCGCCACGGTTGCCGCCGTTTCGGCACTGAGACCCCGGCTTTGGTAAATTGCGGCGAGTTCGGTCTGCTCATCCTCCGGCGTCAGCGACAGCGCCTCTTGTTCGCGCTTGATATCCGCCTGCTCGGAATCGCGCTGGGACGAGACCGAGATATACTCGCCCGCTGCCATCGACATGGCGCCAGCGACCAGTGCGGCCACACCCGCGACAAGGATTGCCCGCGGCTCGGGGGTCGCCGCCGCCACGCCGAGGATCAGCGAGGAGACCGAAACGATCCCGTCATTGGCACCCAACACCGCGGCCCGCAGCCATCCGGTGCGCTGGACATAATGGGGGTCATCGGGATGCGCGCTCGCGGAGCTCATGGTTGCCTTCCCTCCTCCGTCGCAGCTGCGCGAGGACATGTCCGCTGTCGGACGATGCACTGCGGAAAGCAAGCGGCGGAGGATGATCGCTACTGCCAGTGACCGGCAAATAGCGCGCAACCGATAGTCATCCGAATGGCATCGCATGGAACAATCCGCTGCACCTTCGGTTAGATCAATAAGCACACTGCCCCGAGCTTCGCCCGATACCGGCGGACATTGCTTGCACGCTGCGGATCGCGCAGTCCCATTCCCCGGCGCCCTTGCAGAGATGCAGGTGCGGGAGTTGATGCAAGTGCTGAACATCCCAATCGCCGACAAATCGCCTCCTGCCCGAGGCATAGTGGCAGCTACTCAATCCAGAACTGGCGACACTAGCTCCGCGGAACACCGGATATGACGCGCTGGAAGCTGGCATTCTTCGCGGTCATCGGATTGGTGATCGCGCTTTGGTTCACGAGCGTCGATCTTGCTCCGATGTCAGGCGGGATCTGGCCGGTCCGCGGACTGCTTGTGCCGTTGACCGGTATCCTGGCGATTGCCTTTATGGCCGTGGCCATCCTGCTCGCGGCACGACCAGTTCAGATCGAAACGGCCTTGGGCGGCCTCGACAAGTTCTATCGGCTGCACAAATGGCTGGGCATCGCCGCTGTCGTGATGGCGGTGCTTCACTGGTTGGTGGAAAAGGGGCCCAAATGGCTGGTCGAATGGGGCTGGCTGGAACCCCGGCAGCGGGTGATTGGCGCGGTAGCAGAGCCGCGGCCCTTCGCCGAATTCAGGGACTTCGCCGCCGATCTGGGTGAGTGGGCGTTCTACCTGCTATTGGTCTTGGCCGCGCTCGCCCTGTGGCGGCGGTTTCCTTACCACCTGTTCTTCAAGACCCATCGCCTGATGGCGCTCGTGTTTCTGGCACTGGCATTCCACGCCGTGGTGCTGACCCCGGCCAGCTACTGGAGCGCGCCGATCGGATTGGTGATGATCGGACTGCTGGCGGCAGCGGCGGTTGCGGCAGGATTGTCGATCTTCGGAAGGATCGGCAAGTCGCACAGGTTCGTGGGCGAAGTGACCGATTTTCATATCCACGAAGGCAACGCTGTCCTTGATGTCGGGGTGAAGCTGGCGACAGCCTGGCCCGGCCACGCGGCCGGACAGTTCGCCTTTCTGAGCTTCGCAGACGCAGAACACGCCCACCCTTTCACCATGTCTTCGGGCTGGGCCAACAACGGGCGCCTTGGATTCAGCATCAAAGGCCTCGGCGACTATACACGGCGCCTGCCGACGATCATCAAGGTCGGGCAGGCCATCACGGTGGAAGGCCCTTATGGCCGCTTTGACTTCGGTTCGGCCAGTGGTCCGCAGCTGTGGATCGCAGGAGGGGTGGGGATCACGCCTTTCATAGCGCGAATGGAAGCGCTCGCGTTGTCCGGCAAGCAAGCAGACGTCGATCTGATCTATTCGACTGGCGCCCCTGACGGCGGGTTCATCGATGAAGTTCGCCGCGCAGCAGATGCAGCCGGAGTGCGGCTGCGCATTGTCGACACCGGGCAAGAAGGATTTGTCGATCTGCCAAAATTGGCCGTGTGGATTCCGCAATGGCGCAGCGCCGCCGTATGGTTTTGCGGTCCAGCAAAATTTGGTGACAGCCTACATCACGCCATGCGAGCAGGTGGCCTGCCTGCTACCCTGTTCCACCGTGAAATGTTCGAGATGAGGTAGGCCGGGCTTACTGGACCGATCTGGACAATCTGTACGAGTGCGCCGCTGTGCTGGCCGGAGTTATGCCCTTGGCACTCATGTGGTCAGTCCTGCACGTTCTTGGGTCCGCGCAGCTAATGCAACAGAGCTAAGTCTGGCACCCTATAGCCATCCGGCGGCCCACGCAATCACCACTGCGGCAGGCACCAGCAACGCCTGTGCCAGCAGCGTGCCGGCGAGGCGGCTCAGTGACACCCATATCATCGCCCGGCGGAAGGTCGCTTCACTTACGCTGCCATCGACCACGTCGTCGGTTAGCGCGGAAATCTGCGGGTCGATCAGGGCAAACAGCAGGATCGTGGCAAAGCCGTTGACGATGGCGGTCATCTGCGAGGCGGTGACGCGGAACTCGGGGACGAGATAACCCGCATAGAGCGAGGCCAGCACGCCCACCGCCAGCAGGCCTTGCGCGGCGGCATTGGCGATAAGCACCGGCCAGCTTACCCCGCGCGGGCCTTTGAACGATCGCAGCGTCTCGGCAGAAGGCAACGCGACCGAATCTCGGATCGTGCTGAGGCCCGACGGGGTCACGCTTCGTAACAACAGCTTCGCGGTCGAGCGGTTGGCCTGAAAGAAGGTGATGGCCGCTGCGAACAAGCGCTGGCCCGTCGGCACCAGAAGGATGCCAAGCGCCACGGCAGCGGCGGCGGAAAACAGCACCAACCTGAGATCGAACAGCAAGGCATCACCAGCGCCGTTGGCCAACCCGGTCTCGATCCGCTTGGCGAGGAAGGGCCCCAAAAACCCGTTCGAGGTGCGCGACACCAGCAGCAGCACGTTGAACAGCGCAAAGCTCAACGCAATCCGCCCGGTGCGCACCCCGGCAATGCGCGCAGCATAGGCGAGCGCACCGATCAGGTTGATCACGCCGGTCAAGGCGCAGATGAGGATCAGTTCGGTGTCCATGCTACGTCCAAAGGCCCTAGATGATCGGCCACGCCCGGAAGATGCTGTAGCTGCTGGTCACGATCAGCACCACCGCCACCGCCAGCAACAGCGTCCTAGGCTGGACGCGGCTGGCGAGGATCGCCCCGAACGGTGCGGCGATGACCCCGCCGATGATCAGGCCGACGGTGACGAGCGTGAAGGCGGCAAATCCCAGCGTCGCGATAAAGGCGATCGAGATCGAAAGGGTGAGCAGGAACTCGGCGGAATTGACTGTGCCGATGATCTTCCTCGGGTCGCCGCCCTGGATAAGCAGGTTCGAGGTGACGACCGGCCCCCATCCTCCGCCACCCGCCGCATCGAGGAACCCGCCTGCCAATGCTAATGGGCGGGTGTAGCGTGGATCCTCAAACCGAGGCTTCGACAACCGGATCGCCCGCCAAAGCAGGTAGAAGCCGATTCCCGTAAGGTAGAGCATAACAAACGGTCGCGCGGCCGAAGCGTCTATGCTGGACAGCAGATAGGCACCGCTCACGCCCCCCAGCACGCCGAAGGGGACCAGCCGCCAAAACAGCCCCCAATCGACATTGCGGTGCCAGATATGGCTCGCCCCGGATGCGCCCGTGGTGAACAGCTCGACCAGATGCACGCTGGCCGAGGCCGTCGCGGGCGGTACGCCCATGGCGCTCACCAGCAAGGTCTGGGTGATGACCCCGAAGGCCATCCCGAGCGCTCCGTCGATCATCTGCGCGGCTATGCCGATGGCGATGAACGGCGCGATGTCGATCAGGAGCGAGGTTATGTCAGGCATGAGGTAGTCCTCTCTGCGCTTTGGCAGGTCTAGAAGGTGATCGAGGCGGTCGCGCCCCAAGTGCGCGGGTCGCCGGGTAGCCCTGCAATCAGCCCGGTGTTGCCGGGGCCAACGAAGAGCTGCTCGAAATAGTCTTCGTCAAAAGCATTCCTGACCCATGCGAACAGGTTCAGCCCGTCTTCCGAGCGGAAGCCAAAACGGAAGTTGGACAGGTGGTAACCGTCGATATTGGTGTAGATCGACGGCGAGGGATTGGACGAGAAACCCGACCGATAGCTGCCGTCATAACCGAGATAGACCTCTCCCGTCTTGCCGAGGAAGGTCGCCGAAACGTTGCCCTCCGCACCAAAGGAAAATGCCCATTTCGATACCCCCGGCAGGCGCTGGCCGGAAATGTCGCAATTGGACGGGCTGATCCCGCCCGGGGTGCCGGGCGCGGACGGGTTTTGGCCCGCGGTCGCCGTGGTGCCACCCGACAGTTCGGGCGGGCAAGGCGCATCGACGAAGCGCACATACTTGGCATCGGTATATGCCCCACTGGCATAGGCAGTGAACCGCTCGCTCGGGCGGACCGAAAAATCCGCCTCGATTCCCTGCGATTGCACCTTGTCGGCATTGGCGAGGAACCCGCGCAGCACCCCGAACTGGCCGTTGTTGACTGTCGCCTGATAGTCGCGGATTTCGGTGCGGAAGGCGGCGAGGTTCAAGGTCGCGCGGCGATCCCAGAACTGGGTCTTCAGGCCCAGCTCAAAGTGATCGACCTTTTCGGGGCGGATCGTCCCTGCCTCAGCAATCGGCACGGCATTGGCGTCTGTGGGCAGGCCGTTCTGGTTGATCCCTAGGGTTTTGAAGCTGCGCGCATAGGTGCCGTAGGCCAGCACATCGGGCGCGAGTTCGTAGCTGAGCGTCAGGTCATATGTCAGGTTCCAGTCGGTATCCTCGGGCGCACTCACCTGCGGCTGGAACACGCCGAGCTGAGCGCGACTGCGGGCATCGGTCTCGGTGCCGATCAGTTCCGTGCCCGTGCCGGTGAACACGCGGCGCTGATAAAAGCCAGCCTTCCGGTCGTAATTGAGCCGCGCGCCCGGCTGGATGGTGAAGGCATCGGTAAGCTTCCAGCTCAGCTGGCCGAACAGGGCGAGGCTGGTGCTTTCGAGCACTTGCGTGTTGCGTGCGGTCAACCCGTCAAGCACGCTTGGATCGAGCGAGAGGGGATTGTTCGGCGCAATCGTCCACCGGCTCGATGCAGGGCCGTGCGCTTCGGTGCCCTGCGTGTCGATCCGCTGGTCGAAGGCGAAAGCTCCGAGCACGAAGTCGAATTTGTCGCCCGTATAGGCGTAGCGGAACTCCTGCGTATACTGGTTCTGCTCCGAAGGGTTCTGCGACAGCGAGACGATCGGCAAGCCGGTAAAGTCGCGATCGTTTTCGGGCTTCCAGTCCCAGTAACGCCATGCCGTGACTGAAGTGAGGGTTCCGGGGCCAATGTCCCATACCGCACGCAAGGCAGCGCCTGCGATGACGTTGCCGGCGTTGAGCTGCGAATCGAGATCGGTCACTCGGTCGAACGGGTTGGTGCTGGGCGGCGTATAATCCTGCGCTGCGGCGAGCGCGGCGAACTGGCGGTTCAGTGGCCGCTGGGTTGCCCCGGTGCGCACGAAAACCGACCCGCAGCAATTGGCATCCTGCTTGTTGTAATTGCCCACCAGCGTGATCTTGAGGTTATCCGCCGCCTCCCACAGCACCTGCGCGCGCACACCAAGGTTATCGAGGCTCTGGATATCCTGTCCGGTCGTGACATTGCGGATCGTACCGCGCCGCGATGTGCCGGAAAAGGCAATGCGGGCGGCGACGTTCTCCGATAACGGACCCGACACCGCGAGGCGCGCCTGCCGGAACTCGAGATTGCCGAGGCTGATCTCCGCCCGCCTGCCGGAACTCGAGATTGCCGAGGCTGATCTCCGCCCGCCCCTCGAAATCGAAGCTCGGCTGATTGGTGGTGATGTTGATCGCGCCGGCAGTGGTGTTCTTGCCGTAGAGCGTGCCCTGCGGGCCGCGCAGCACCTCGATCTGGGCGACATCGAGGAAATCGAAGGTCGCCGAGGCAACGCGCGAGTAATAGACGTCGTCCACGTAGATGCCGACGCCCTGTTCGAACCCGTCGCTGGTCAGGCCGAAGGGCACGCCCAGCCCGCGGATGTTCACGGCCGTGTTGCGCGGGTTGGAGGAATAGAATTGCAGCGTAGGCGCAAGCTGCTGGAGCCGGTTCACGTTGAACGCCCCGGTCTCGTCGAGCTGCTTGGAATCGAGCACCGACACTGCAATCGGAATGTCCTGCGCGCGTTCAGAACGCCTGCGAGCTGTGACGATCATTTCATACACCTTAAGCTCTGCGGCGGCGGCGGTGGTTGCATCATCGTCGGACACCGCGTCCTGCGCGGTGACAGTCGTCGGGAAAATCGCGGTCAACGCCGCGCCAAGCAGCAGCATGCTGCGGATCGAATTCGGATACATGGTCTCGCCTTTGCAAGCGGGCATGCATCCGGTGGTCCGGTCTGCTGGTCCCTGAAGATGTTTGGTGGGGTCGAATCACGGCCGATCAATCGGTCAGCCGCTTCCTTTCGGTTACGTCGATCTGCATGACCTTCCCGTCATGCACAGTCAGCTGGATCGCGCCGTAGCGCAGACGCCCTAGCGCCTCGCTCACCAGCGCCAGCGCATCGGGCAAAATGCCGCCCGCGCCGGTTTGTTTCTCGTCACGGTCCATAAGCGGGCCTTTCGTTACGCGGATTCGATCCGCAACGAAGGAACTAAACTCAAGTGAATTGCTTGACAATAGGGTTGGTGCGCAGAATTTCTGTCTGGCGGCGAAAGGTGGGGTTTGCGCGCCGAGGCGAATTGCCGTGGCGGTCAGGCTTCATCGTCTGGAAATGCGGGCACGGGCGTGATGGGATCGGATAGGCGAATGCCATCGAGGATCTGCGCCGTCCGGTCGCGCACATCCAGCAGCAAGGCGCGTGTCCGGCACTCGCCTTCCTCAAGGCAGTTCTTGCACTTCTCATGCGCATAGCGGCTGGCGCAGGGAACGAGGGCAAGACTGCCGCGCATGTGCCGGATCAGGTCGCCGTAAGTGATGTCGACCGGGGGGATCGCCAGCCAGTATCCCCCGTCACGTCCGCGCAGGGACTCGACCAGCCCTGCGCGGGTCAGTTCCGAGAGAATTACCGTAAGGAACTTGGCGGGGATGTTCTGCTTGTCCGCAATCGCAGCCAGTTGCACCGGCCCCTCGCCAAAGTGATCGGCCAAGTGCTGCATTGCGCGTATGGCATAGCGGGTCTTCTGGGACAACATCGCCCATTGTCTATCTGCCAAGTAGGCAATGGGGTCAAGCCACCTGGCGATCGGGTGTTGCATTGGATGGTGATTTGAGGCCGGTCCCTGCGTGTCGGGTTCCAGGACGCCATCCCCTAACTGCGGCCGTCTACTCTCCCGTGCATGGTCGTGTCTGCTTTTGGCACTGCCCGTCATTCTGCGGACCGTTTCGTAATGACTGATAAGTCCCAAATTCAGCCATCCAGGCTGACCGGTAACCTTGTCCGCTTTCTGGCGATCGACATGCTACCCACCAACCGACGTAGTGGCTCAAAACAGACATCTGAAAACTTCCGACAACACATGCGCGGGGCGATCCGAGCCACAGTTCAGGCAAGAAACGATTTCCTCGTCGAGCCTAGTGACCGGACACGTACTGATAAGCTCGTAACATAGGCACACCGTACGCGACAGGTCGCACTTATATCACTCTGATTTAAAACCTGAAAACGGCGAAAATTGGATGTGGCAGCTTCTCAATCAAATCCGACTTGCCAATCGGATCCGATAAACTGGACGCTACATCGCTGAAAAAGCGTCACAACTCCATCAAGGTTGGCTATCCGAATCTGATTGACGATTCCCAGCTTCGAATCCGAACCGGACTGTCCCAAGTTTTCCACATGCATCCAGCAAATTTAGGGTGCCGGTTGGGGGCCAGAGAAATTAGATCTTCAAACATTAGTCGATAATCTCATATTAATACGCCGTCTTTTGGCTTCCCGCTACCGCTCCATTCTCCCGTTATCGTATGTCCGATAGCGTCTGGACAGCCCCCTGAACGACTGCCGCCGCTACGATCGTGTCGAGGGACTGAAGCCGTTTTTGCGGGTATGTCGATCGAGATATCGCATGATGATGTCATCGGTGACGTTGCCGGTGTGGTTGAGAAGTAGCCGCGTTGCCAGAAGCGTTTGATGAAGGCGAGGATTTCGGCGGCTGATTTTGTCCAGTGATATGGATTGGGATTTTCGTTGTGAGCTTCGATGAAGCCGATGATGCCGGTTTCGAGTTCGGCAGTGGAGCGATGAATGCCGCAGTGCAGCTGTTTGCGCGCCAAATCTCACTCGAAGCCGTAATCCGAATAGTCCTTGTAATTGGGTGAGGTGAACTTGGTGATGTCGCTCTGGAAATGCAGCGGGACATTGCCGGTCGAACCGTGGCGCTGTTTGGCGACGATCAGCGTCGCCTTGCCCACCATCTGTTCGTATTTTTCCTCCCACGACCGGTATTTTTCCTGAACGTCTGGCGTGCTGCTGCCGTCGGGCATGTCGGGCTTCACCAGCATGTGGTAATAATCCGAGCGGAAGATGAACCACACCATGTCCGCATCCTGCTCGATCGAACCGGATTCGCGCAGGTCGGACAACTGCGGGCGCTTGTCCTCACGGCTTTCGACTGCGCGGGAAAGCTGCGAAAGCGCGATCACCGGCACCTGCAATTCCTTGGCCAGCGTTTTCAGCCCGCGGCTGATTTCGGAGATTTCATTGACGCGGTTGTCATTGGCGCGGCCTGACCCTTGCAGCAGTTGCAGATAATCGACCACGATCAGCCCGACGTCATGCCGCCGCTTCATCCGCCGCGCGCGGGTGCGCAGCGCTGCGATGGTGAGTGCCGGGGTATCATCAATATACAACGGCAATTCTGCGAGCCGCTGGCTGGCATAAGACAGTTTCTGGAAATCTTCGCGGCTGAGCTTGCCGCTGCGCAGGTTTTCTGACGAAATCTCGGCCTGTTCGGCCAGAATGCGCGTGGCGAGCTGATCGGCGCTCATTTCCAGGCTGAAAAATGCGACCGGTGCGCCGTAATTGAATTCGCCGCCATCGCGCTGCCATTCAAGATGCTTTTCCGCGCAATTGAAGGCGATGTTCGTGGCGAGCGAGGTCTTGCCCATGCCCGGTCGCCCGGCGAGGATCACAAGATCAGAATTGTGCAGGCCCGAGGTCTTGCGGTCGATTGTTTCAAGGCCGGTGGTCTTGCCGGACAGGCCGCCGCCTGAATTCATCGCGGCTTCGGCCATCTTGATCGCCTGCACCGCCGCATCGCGGAAGGTTGCTGCCTCGCGCCCGGTCGCCGCGCCTTCTGCCACGCGGAACAGATCGGCTTCGGCCTGCGCGATGCGGTCCATCGGCGAGGTGTCCTGCGAGGTGTCAAGCGCGCCTTCGACCAGCCCGCGCCCGACGCTCACCAGCTCGCGCAGCAAGGCCAGATCGTAAATCTGCTGCGCCAGTTCGCGCGGGGCGAGCAACCCGGCCCCGCTGGCGGTAAGCTGCGCCAGATAGGACGTGCCGCCCAAATCCTTAAGCGCCTCGTCCGCTTCGAAATAGGGGCGCAGCGTTACCGGCGATGCAGTGGTGTTGCGTTCGATCAGCACCAGCACGCGTTCATAAATGCGCTGATGCAGGGCTTCAAAGAAATGCTCGGGCCGGATCGGCACCTGCAGTTCCTCGATCACCCTGTTATCAATCAGCACCGCGCCGAGAAATGCGGCCTCGGCTTCGAGATTATAGGGCAGCTTGCGCATCGGGCTGTCGGCATCGCTGGTGCCTTCACCGGGGGCAGCGTTGATTCTGGTGACTTTTGCAGGTTCGATCATGGCGGTCTGATGCGCCTCACGCCCCCCATCGCGCAAGGGTGATCGCTGCCAATATTTATTTCTCATGCTGTGGATAGCGGGGAGAGTTTACCGAAGTGCTTGAAGTGCAGCCCCTGCATCTGCGAAGGCAGGGTCTATGGCCGATCTGCCGCGCGATTCCCTGCCCCTGTCACCTGCTGTTGCGGGGACGTATCGTATTGCGCAGGTAACGCTCGACGAAGCGACGATCCTGTGGCGCAACGCCGATGTCGAGCAGGAACGCCGCGTGGCGATTTATGACCTGATCGAAGAAAACACCTTCAAACCGGTGCGCGCGGTCGAGCGTGGGGGGGCTGGCCCCTATCACCTCCACCTGTCTGTGGCCGATGGGCGGCTGGCGATGGATATCAGCGACACCGCGGGCACGCTGCTGGAAACGCTGGTGATCGGAATGGCCCGGTTCCGCCGCCCGATCCGCGAATATTTCGCGATATGTGACAGTTACTATCAGGCAATCCGCAAGGCGACCCCGACCGAGATTGAAACCATCGACATGGCCAGACGCGGGATCCACAATGGTGCAGCGGAACTGCTGCTGGAACGGCTGGAGGGCAAGGTCGAAACAGATTTTGCCACCGCCCGCCGCTTGTTCACGCTGATCTGCGTGCTGCACATCAAGGGCTGACAGGTACATCATGGCGCGCGGGCGCAAGACATCCGGACGAAAGACACCGCGTCGCTGGCTTTTGCGGATCGGCGCCTTGGCTGCGTTAGTCGCGCTCGCCTTTGCGGCGTGGCTTTGGTGGGACATGCGTGAATGGCGCCCGAACGAGGCGCTCTATCCCGAACAGGGTGCGCTTGCGCCGGTGGGCGGGGCCGAGGTGAAGTTTGCCACGCTGAAAGCGATCGGCGCGCAATTCGTCTATCTGCCGCTGGTGCTCGACCCGCTGCCCGATGCGCCGGGCGGTTTTGCCAATCGGTACCGGCGCGCGCGCGCTGCCGGGATGAAAGTGGGTGTCGTGCTCAATTTCGACCCCTGCGCTCCGGCCGATCTGCAAAGCGGGATGTTTGCGCAGATGGTACCGCGCGACCCTGACCTGCTGCCGCCTGCGATTGGCCTCACCCGGCTTGCCGATGGTTGCTCTCCCAAGGTCAGCGATGCAGCGGTGGAAAGCGAGCTGATGACGCTGATCAATCAGATTGAAACCCACGCGGGCAAGCCGGTGATCCTCAAACTGAGCCGCGCGTTCGATCAACGCCACAACACCGCCGCTGCGCTGACCCGCGATCTGTGGTTGGTGCGCGACCGGGCGCGGCCGGACTATGCGGGCCGACCGTGGCTGCTATGGAGCGCCAACAGCGCGTTGGTGAGCGCGGCGAGCGAGGAGCCGGTCGAATGGGTGGTGGTGCAGAAATGACCCTGGATAATGCGCAGGAACAGGCGCTAATCAGCGCCGCAATCGCCGCCGCCGAGCACTCCTACGCGCCCTATTCCGATTACCCGGTGGGCGCAGCGTTATTGTTTGATGATGGCGCGATAGTGACCGGCTGCAATGTCGAAAACGCGAGCTACGGC
This sequence comes from Porphyrobacter sp. MBR-49, assembly GCF_053628655.1. Classification (NCBI taxonomy): domain Bacteria; kingdom Pseudomonadati; phylum Pseudomonadota; class Alphaproteobacteria; order Sphingomonadales; family Erythrobacteraceae; genus Porphyrobacter; species Porphyrobacter sp. MBR-49. Next base: position 122,324 of record NZ_JBRJGU010000008.1, on the reverse strand, counting down.
CTCGCACTGTGCGCGGAAACGGTCGCGGTAGCCAAGGCGTTGGGCGAAGGTCGGCGCGGTGGATTGGTCGCGGTAGCGGTGGTGGGCCTCAAGGCAGGGATCGAACCGATCACCCCTTGCGGGCGCTGCCGTCAGGTCTTGAACGAAGTCGCCGCGTTGGGAGCAACCGATCCGCTGGTGCTGTGCGTGAGCGAGGCGGACGTGCGGCGCGTAACGCTATCCACGTTACTGCCGCACGCCTTCGGGCCTTCGAACCTCGCTTAGGCCTCTTTACCCCCCAACCACTCCACCAACGCCGCCATGCATTCGCGGCCCAGCAGCTTGCAGCGTTCGGGGCTCCAGCCTTGTTCGGGCTCAGGGAAATCGGCGAGATCTTTGTAAGGCATTTCCAGCGTCATCGCGACCGCGCCGAACCGCTGTGCGACCTGATTGGTGCTCATCGACAGATTGGCGCGGCCCGCTGCGGCCTTAGGATAACCCAGCTTCGTCTGAAAATCCGGGGTGCGGCGGTCAAGGATGCGCTGATAGCGGTAATAGCCTTCGCCCTGTTCTTCGCTCCACGAAGGGATGCCTTCAAATCCAGCGAGAAACACCGCCGGGATCGCCTCATCCGCGTGGACGTCCATGGCGAAGTCGACGCCGGTTGCATCCATCCGATTGCGAATCGCCAGCACTTCAGGCGCGCGTTCCGGTGTTGGATCGGCCCATTCGCGGTTCAGGTTGGCCCCAACCGCATTGGTTCGTAAATGCCCACGCCTTGAACCATCAGGGTTGCAGTTGGGCACGATATGGATGCGGCACGCCTTGCGCAGCGCTCGCGCCACCGGATCGGCGGGATCGGTCAGGCATTCCAGCGCGCCTTCGATCCACCATTCGGCCTGCGTCTCGCCCGGATGCTGGCGGGCGTAGAGCCACACCTGCACATCGCCTTCGCCCATTTCCAGGCAATCGATCGGCTGACCATCCAGCGTGGTGCCCAACCGCACCAGGTCGACGCCCTCGCATGAAGCAGTTTCAGCGATCAGATCGTGATGCCGCTCCATCGAATAAGGCGCAAAATACGCGAACCAGCATACGTCCGATGCGGGCAGATAGCGGATGGTGAGCGTCCCGCCATCCTCGTCCGGATTGTAGGTGCTCTCCGCACGCGTCCAATAATCGCGATCTTCGCTGACGCAGGCGTTATAATCAGGCCAGCCGCCGGGATAGGCGCTGGCATTCAGCCCGGTCAGCTTCAGAATCACGTCTTCGCCCGCAGTGGCGGCGACGCGGAAATAGAACCACTGGAAGAACTCGGATGCATTATCCTGCCGGATCGCCAACCGCGCAGTGCGGCCTTCGATCCCGAGCACGTCGATATTGCCGCCGTCGAAGGCGGCATCGATAAACATTTGCGTCATTTGGTTCCTTGAAGTTGCTTGACCTTGATCGTCACGGTTTCGCCATCGCCGCCGGGAAAGTCACGGAACAAGGCTGCGGCCAGGGTGCGGGCGCTGGCGTCGACTTGCGAATAGGGCGATTTCACCCCTGTCGCAATTTGCGCGCGGCCTTCCCACAAGGTGGCATTGTCACCTTGGTTGATGCGCACTGAAAGTTCGGTGATGGCCGTGGCGTCTTCGCGCCCGCCGCCCAGATTGAGGCCAACGCCAAGGCCGACACCTGAGCCGTAGCTGCCCGTCTGCCCGCCGACCCCGACGCTGACCGGGCCGCGCTCGGTCCGGGTTTCCGCGACGATGGCGTTGCGGCTGGTGCGGATCGCAGCGGTTTGATCAGCGCGGCCTTCGGTAACAGTATAACCCAGCGCCGCGAGTTCTGCGCTGACCGCAGCGGCAAACGCACGGCGTGCGCCTTCGTTTCTGATTTCATCGGGAAAGTTGATCGCAATTGTCCCCTGGCCCAGCGCGGCGCGCTCTGTTGCCGGGGCGACAAAGCGGGTGACTTCGACCGGGCCGGTATAGGGCGTGGTCGCGCAGGCCGACAGCGCCAGTGCAGCGGTGACAGTGACAGGGGCAAGCAGGCGGAATGTGGACATGGCGAATTCCTTTTATAGCGCCGTCTATATAGAGTCGGCGCATCAATGTGCACAGGGGCGCTGTGCCGTTTAAAAGGTTGACGTTTTCTAAGCGATCTTTGTGATAGGGGCACTTCCCATGATGTCTCACAACAAACCTTGCGTGCTCGTGACTGGCGGTGCGGGCTATATTGGCAGCCATGCGGTGCTTGCGCTTAAAGACGCGGGCTGGCCGGTGGCGGTGATCGACAATCTTTCGACCGGCTTTCGTTTCGCCATTCCCGATGGCGTACCGCTGTATGAAGGCGATATTGCCGATGCTGGCCTGCTCGCGCGCATCTTTGCCGAACAGGGCCTGGGCAAGGGGCGCGGTGCGATCATGCACTTTGCCGGATCGATCATCGTGCCCGAAAGTGTCGCTGACCCGCTCAAATATTATCAGAACAACACCGCCAAAAGCCGTGCGTTGATTGCCGCGGCGCTGGCGGCAGGCGTGCCGCATTTTATCTTTTCCTCGACCGCTGCGACTTATGGCATCCCCGATGTGGCAGCGGTTAGCGAAGACACGCCGCAGCACCCGATCAACCCCTATGGCTGGTCAAAGTTGATGACCGAGCAGATGCTCGCCGATGTCGCCGCCGCGCATCCGATCAATTGCGGGGTGCTGCGCTATTTCAATGTTGCAGGGGCCGATCCGCAGGCGCGCAGCGGACAATCGACGGCAGGCGCCACGCATCTGATCAAGGTGGCCATCGAAGCGGCGCTGGGCCTGCGCGAATCGGTCGCCGTGTTCGGCACCGACTTCGCCACACCCGATGGGACCGGTGTGCGCGATTACATTCATGTCAGCGATCTGGCTGCGGCGCACGTGTTGACTTTGGAGGCGCTGATGGCAGATCCGGCGCGTTCGCTGACGATGAATTGCGGTTATGGCCGGGGGTTTTCGGTGACCGAGGTGTTAGATGCAGTCGATCGCGTGACGAATCGCAAACTCCATCGCCGGATCGAGGGGCGGCGTGCAGGCGATCCCGATTCGCTGATATCCGATCCTTCGCGGCTGAAACGGACGCTCGGTTGGCAGCCGCAGCACGCCAAGCTCGACACGATCATCTCCCATGCGCTGGCGTGGGAGCGCAAATTGTCCGATTTGAGAGTAGGGGCGTGACGCAAGCGCATTGACGCGGGACGCCACTGCCGCTAACGGCACGCTTCAATTTCCGCGCGTCGGGCCTGATCCGGCGCGCTTTCCATTTGAAAGCCGAGAGCCATGAAGATCGTCAACAGCCTCAAGTCGCTCAAGGGCCGCCACCGCGATAACCGCGTGATCCGTCGCCGTGGGCGCACCTATGTCATCAACAAGACCGACCGTCGCTTCAAGGCTCGTCAGGGCTAAGCGATTCGCGGTGCGGCTGCCCGATGCGGTAGCCGGAACAATCAACGGCCCGCCTCCTCACTGGAGCGCGGGCCGTGATCGTTTGAGGAGTGGGTGACGTGCAGAAAGCCGTGGTGTTCGATGTCGGGCGAGTGCTGTTCCAATGGCAATTGCGCGCCTTGTTCGAAAAGCTGATCGATGACCGGGGTGAACTCGATTGGTTCCTCGCCAATGTGGTGACCGAGGAATGGCATTTCGACCATGATCGCGGGCGGGCGCTAGCCGATATGGTGCCCGAACGAATTGCCGCATTCCCGCAGTATGAAATGCTCATCCGTGCCTATGCAACGCGTTTTAACGAAACCGTTCCGGGGCCGGTCGCAGGGTCGCATGAGTTGGTGCGGCGCTTGGCAGCCACTGGCGTGCCGTTGTTCTGCCTGACCAATTTCGGCGACGAGTTGTGGCAGGTGTTCCGCCCGACTCAGCCGATTTTCGACCTGTTCGATGACATCGTCGTTTCGGGGATCGAAAAAGTCGCCAAGCCCGATCCGCGCATTTACGAAATCACCGAAACACGCAGCGGGCGAAGCGGCGCTGCGCTGTTTTTCACCGACGACAACCCTGATAACATTACCGCCGCCAAGGCGCGCGGCTGGGATGCCCACCTCTTCACCGATGCGGCGAGCCTTGAAAGCGCACTGACCGGGGCTGGACTGCTCTAACAATCACTCAAGCAAGGCGCTGCAACGACGCCGAAGGCGCTTGCCTGGATGGGTGAGCGCAAAACAGGAAAAGCAAAACCCCCGGACGCGCTCTGGGAACAGCGCGCATCGGGGGCCTTGGAGCTCTGTTCCAGCTGGAGAGGGTGCCGGACAGAGGGGGGATGGGGTTACAGCCAGATCAGCCGTTGCACTTTGCAAGTTCGTCGGCCGCCAGGTCTTCGCCATCGACCTTGAAGGCCGCGACTTCACCAAATTTGCGGTTGAGGCCGCGACAAACCCGCAACGGGCGGGCGCTTGCCTTGTTCGCGACGCAGGTGTTGTCTTTGCACGCCCAGGCGACGCCGCCGGCGACGGCGCGATTTTCACTGATCGGTGCAGCAAGGGTGGCGGTGTAATAGGCGTTGCCTGCTGCATTTACCGGGGTCGCAGTGGCAAAGCCAAAGCTTACGCCGGTATACAGCAGCGCGGTGGCGAGGATGGCGAGCTTGCCGGTGCGGGGAACAGAGAGGGTGTTGATCATCTGGGTAATCCTTTTGTTTTTGTGCCCTTGGGGCGGTGGTGCTTTGGCGTCTGCGCCGCTATTTTGCAACGCAACATTTCGATTCGAAACTAGTTGCTATTCGCCACCTATATATTTAGGTTGCTTGTTGCAACTGAAAAATGAAATTTTTTGTGGCAACTCGGAAAAGCGGTTACACACCTCCTGAAGATGGCAAGGAACACGAAGCATGGGCGACTTGAGAGAACCACTGCGCGATCTGATCGAATGCGGGCTGCCGCAGGCGCTGGAGGTCATGGGTGAGCGCTGGTCGTTCATGATTCTGCGCGCGAGTTTCAACGGTCTCAAGCACTTCGAGGAATTTCTGAGCGAGCTCGGCATTGCCCGCAACATCCTTTCGAATCGCTTGGCCAAGCTGGTTGAACACGGCATTCTGAAACGCGAACCCTGCGCCGATGATCGCCGCAAGATCGAATATCGGCTGACTGAAAAAGGACTCGACCTGCTGCCCGCGATGCTGGCGCTGCGCCAGTGGGGGCAGAAATACGGCAGCGAACAGGTGTTCGAAGACCCAGTGCTGGTTGACGAACGCGATCGCCTGCCGATCGGCCCGGTGTCGATCCTCGCGCATGATGGCCGCATCCTTGGTCCGCAAGATCTTTGGCTGGTGCGCCCTGAAAACCTCGGGCTTCGTGCCGATGGCTCGGTGGCGACCCTCGCCGCAGGTCTGGGCAAGGGTGACGTGGTCGATCTGGCCGCAGCCAAGGCCGCTGCTGCGCGTTGATCCGCCTCCCGATTATCCGACGATAGCGGTGCCTGTGCGGGTGCCTTCGGGCTATCCGATGGGCTAGGGTCGCGCGATGCACGCGCCCGCAAATCCTGACATTCACGACATTCTTCGCCGCACCTTCGGCTTTCCCGGCTTTCGCGGGCAGCAGGAAGCGGTGATCGCGCGGGTGATGCGCGGGCAGCACAGCCTTGCGCTGATGCCGACAGGCGCGGGCAAAAGCCTTTGCTATCAGGTGCCGGCGCTGGCGCGGCGCGGCACCGCCATCGTCATTTCGCCGCTAATCGCATTGATGCACGACCAGATCCGGTCGGCGCACGCGGCGGGGATTCGCGCCGCGTCGATGACCTCGGCGGATAGTGACAATGCCGCCACCGCCGAGGCGTTTCGTGCTGGCGCGCTCGACCTCCTCTACGTCGCGCCCGAACGCGCTGCGACCAGTGGGTTTCAAGCGTTACTGGAACATACGCAGATTGCACTTTTCGCGATTGATGAGGCGCACTGCGTATCCGAATGGGGCCACGATTTCCGCCCTGATTATCGCGGGCTGCGGCCCATGCTCGATCGCTTTTGCAATGTCCCCCGCCTCGCTCTCACCGCCACCGCCGATCCGGCCACGCGCGTCGATATTCTGCGCCAGTTGGGCATTCCTGATGACGGGCTGATCATCGCCGGGTTTGACCGGCCGAATATCCGCTACGCCATCACGCCGAGGAATAACGGCCCGCGCCAAATCACCGATCTGCTTGCACGATTATCCGGCGCAGGGATCGTCTATGCGCCGAGCCGAAAGGCGACTGAAGATATCGCGGCGGCAATCACCCGCACGGGCCGCGAGGCAGGGTTCTACCACGCCGGGTTAGACCCGGAACGGCGCGCCGCGACGCAGGCCGCATTCGTGCGGTCGGAAAGCATGGTAATGGTCGCTACCATCGCGTTCGGCATGGGGATCGACAAGCCCGACGTGCGCTTCGTGATCCACGCCGGCCTGCCCAAATCGATCGAGGCCTATTACCAGGAAACCGGCCGCGCCGGACGTGATGGCGATCCGGCTGAGGCGCATCTGTTGTGGGGGGTGAGCGATTTTTCGCGCGCGCGCCAGTGGCTGGGCGATGTCGAGCCGGAGCGGCTGGCGGGCGAACAAGCACGATTAAACAGCCTTGCCGCGTTGGTCGAAACCCCAGAATGCCGCCGCGCGGTGCTGCTCCGGCATTTCGGCGAGCACCCGCCAGAACGGTGCGGCAATTGCGACAATTGCGAAAACCCGCCGCGCGTGGTCGATACCAGCGAGCTGGCGCGCAAGCTGTTATCGGCGGTCTATCGCACCGGGCAAAGCTTCGGCATCGGCCACATCGAAAAGGTGCTGACCGGCCAGAGCGACGAACGCATCACCAGCCGCGCGCATGACAAGCTGTCGGTGTTCGGCATCGTCGCTGGCGAGGAGGCGGCGCTGCTGCGCCCGCTCGCCCGAACTCTGGTGGCGCGCGGGATGCTTGCGGCGACCGAACATGGCGGGCTGATGCTCGGCCCCGCAGCGCGTCCCGTGTTGAAGGGTGAAGCCAGCGTCACTATCGCCGAGCCGCCGCCAAAAGCCCGCCGCAGCCGCCGCGCACGCGGCGAGGCTGCGCCCAACCCGGTCGGCAACCCGCTGTTCGAGGCGCTGCGGGCCAAGCGCAAGGAACTCGCCAGCGAACACGGCATCCCGGCCTATGTCATCTTCCACGATTCGGTGCTGCGCGACATGGCGCACAAATGCCCTGAAACTCTGGCCGAATTGGGCGAGATACCAGGCGTGGGGGCGAAAAAGCTGGAGACGTGGGGCGGCGATTTCTGCGCGGTCATCCGCAACCATCTGACGGGTTAATGCACCGTGCTGAAAAGGTTAGCGCGGCGCCTGCCGCAGCGTGTAATCAATCCTGATCCGCACCCATGATCCGAACTGTTCGCGCCCGCCAATCCGTGCGGGTCGGACACGGAACTGCCATGCAGCGGCCATCACCGCCCGGCCGATCTGCGACCCCGCAGGCGTTTCTCCGATCAGCACGCAATCCTCGACATAGTAATCGGGCACGGTCTTGCACGCGATCAGCGCAGCTCCCGGCCCGTTGGCGGTGGAGAGGTAGCCCGCCAGCTCGGAATCGGTCGGTTCGCGGTACCAGCGCGCGGCGTATAGCGGCTCACCATTGGGCGCGGTGCCGACGCGCTGACTGTCGCCTGCGGTGCGCGGGTTGCCGGTATCGGCGGGGCCATAGGTGCGCCCCGGATTGATCCTGGCCGCGATGGTCGGTGATGGGCTCGGTTGCGGTTCAGGTTGCGGCGGCGCGGGCGGTGGCTCTGCGGAAGGTTGCGGGTTCAGGTTCAACGGCGACAGGCGCAACGCTTCAGGCTGGGCGACCGGCTGCACAACTTGTTGAGTTGCAGTGGTTTCGGGCTGCGACTGTGGCGGCTGCTCAGGCTCTGGCTCAGGCGGGGCGGCGAAATCGGTCGCGGCAAATTCGGTAACGGCCTGCTTGCCATCCTCAGTACCTGCGATCCCCGCGCCGAGCGTTAACAGCAACAGCACGATGAGCGCTTCGATGGCGATAGCGATGGCCAAGCTCGCCGCCTTGCGCCGCGCTGGACCATGCCACAACGCGCCGAACCGCACGACAAGCCCGTGCGGTTGCTCGGCCACCATTGCTGAGGGATCGTCTGAAATTGCCAATGCGCCCTTGATCGGCCAGATTGCGGGGGAATGATCCGGCCTTGCGGTATTCCTTAACCCGTCATCAGGCGATAGGACAATGCCTCTGCAATATGGACCCGGCCCACGGTGTCTGCCCCGGCAAGGTCAGCGATGGTGCGCGAAACCCGCAGCATTCTGGTGTATCCACGCGCCGACAACCGCAGTTTCTCAGCCGCTTGCAACAAAAGCGCCCGCCCCGGTTCGTCGGGCGTGGCAAAATGTTCGAGCTTTTCGCCCTCCAGTTCCGCGTTTGATCGCACGCCCCGGCTGACTTGCACCGCGCGCGCTGCTGCAACCCGGCGGCCAACCTCGGCGCTGCCCTCAGCCGGCGGAGGCAGCGCCATGTCGACCGCGCTCACCGCTGCGACATGGACGTGAAGATCGATGCGGTCGAGCAGCGGGCCGGACAATCGTGCCTGATAATCGCCAACGCAGCGCGGATATTTGTTGCAGTTCCGTGCCGGATCGCCCGCATAGCCGCAGCGGCACGGGTTCATCGCTGCCACCAGCTGCACCCGCGCCGGGAAGGTCACATGGGCATTGGCGCGCGCGACATCGACCTTGCCGGTTTCGAGCGGCTGGCGCAGCGAATCGAGCACCGGGCGCTGGAATTCGGGCAGTTCATCGAGGAACAGCACCCCCAGATGCGCCAAGCTGACCTCTCCGGGGCGAACTTTCAGCCCGCCGCCGGTCAGCGCCGCCATGCTGGCCGAATGGTGCGGCGCGCGGAACGGGCGGGCGCGGCTGATCCGCCCTGCCTCAAGCGTGCCCGCGACCGATTGCACCATTGATACTTCAAGCGCTTCACCCGGTGTAAGGTCAGGCAGGATACCGGGCAGGCACGATGCCAGCAGGCTTTTCCCCGAACCCGGCGGGCCGACCATCAACAGATTATGCCCGCCAGCCGCCGCGATTTCGAGCGCGCGCTTGGCGGTTTCCTGACCCTTTACCTGCTTCATGTCCGCGCTGTGGACGACATCGGTGACTTCGCCGCGCGGCGGTTCCTGCAAGACAAGGCTGCCCTTCAGATGCCCCAGCAGGCTGACCAGATCGCGCGGGGCCAGCACCGGCACCCCGCTCGCCCAGCGCGCCTCCGGGCCTTGTTCAGCGGGACAGATCAGACCAACTCCCGCCTCACTCGCATGCAGCGCCGCGATCAGCACGCCGGGGCTGGCGACCACCCGGCCATCCAGCGCCAATTCTCCCACCGCAACCCAATCCCCCAATTGCTCGGCATCGGTCACACCCATTGCCGCCAGCAGCGCCAACGCAATCGGCAGGTCATAATGCGATCCGTCTTTGGGCAGATCGGCGGGGGAAAGGTTGATGGTGATCCGCTTGGGCGGCAGCGCCAGACCCATCGCCGACAGCGCCGATTGCACCCGTTCGCGGCTTTCGCTGACCGCCTTGTCGGGCAGCCCGACCACGGTGAAACGCGGCACACCGGGCGCAACCTGACACTGCACCTCCACGGCGCGCGCTTCCAGCCCGAGATAGGCAACTGTCCGAACCAGCGCGACCATTCAGCGACCCCATTAACCCGTTTCAGATGGGTTTGTGCAGCTTGGCGAGAGACTTGTCGAGCGCTGCGGCGCGGTTTGGCAGGGATTTTGAAAGCATATCTCTTGGCAATTCCGGAAGGCGTGCGGGCCGATGGTGGCTTGGATGACACGCGCCCTCGCCCTGATCTCTGCCATGCTGATGGCCGCGCTTGCGCTGCTGCTGCCCGGCGGCGCGGCGGTTGCGCAATCGGATTGGGGCGCTGCGCGGCTGGTGAGCACGACTAGCTGGGTCGAGGAATGGGATCCGGCGACGCAGGCGTGGGTGCGCGTGGACGATCACGCAGCCGAGGTTACTAGCGCAGCTTACGAGACCACCACCACAGTTATGGAAGCGGGCGGCGTCACCATTACCGAGACCATTACCACCGCGCCAACGCGCTTCATCGCGCAGCCGTTACGGCAGGCCGGGCAAGGCGCTGGCTTGGCGCAATTCGGCCCATTCCGCGTGCTGGACGCGCGCCGTGCAGCCTTGGTGGCGAGCACCGATGCTGCCTCTCCGGCCGCGTTTGCAGCGATGCTGGCGGCGTATCCGGGGTTGGAAGTGATCGATTTTGTCGATGCGCCGGGCACCAATAATGATCTCGCCAACCTCGAACTTGGCCGGGCGATCCGTGCGGCTGGGCTGTCCACCCATGTGCCTGACAGCGGATCAGCGCGGTCGGGTGCGGTCGAGCTGTTCCTCGCCGGAAACGAGCGCACGATCGCGCCCGGCGCGCTGTTTGCGGTGCATTCATGGCGCGATGAACGCGGGCGCGAACCCACCGATTTTGCACCCGACGCGCCCGAAAATCGCCTCTATCTCGATTATTATGCCGAAATGGGGATGAGCGCGGATGACGCGCAGGCATTTTACGCGATGACCAATTCGGTGCCGCATGCGGCCGCATTGTGGCTGGGAGCCGCCGATATGGCGCACTGGATCGCCCCGCGCGCCCCTTTGACCCGCGCGCTTCCGCCGCAACTTGAACCCTTGCTGCGCCGTGCGCTGGCCCGTTCTGGCAAGGCGCTGGCTGATGCGGCGCGGATGGGGTGGGCGACGCCGGCTAAACCTCAGGCTATGCCCGGGCTCGCTTATGCCGATCTTGGCCCGATGAACTTGGCCGTGATTGACGCGCCCTTGCTTGACTCATGGCTGGCTTTCCCATAAGCGCCCGCGCCTGATCTTGGTCGTGGATTGCGGCTGTGAACGGTGCGTTTGCGAGATGCCTCTCGTCAGGGTGCCGATAATTTTTCGAGGATGATATGAAGCGGACTTTCCAACCCAGCAATCTCGTGCGCGCCCGTCGCCACGGTTTCTTCGCACGCAAGGCGACCCCCGGTGGCCGCAAGGTGCTGCGTGCCCGCCGTAACCGCGGCCGCAAAAAGCTCTGCGCGTAATTTTCTGGCGCCCTCAGGCGCCGGGCGCGGGCCATCCGGCCCGCTTGGCTATCGCGGCATAAGCCGCGGCGGGCAGTCGCCCTTGCGGGCTCCCATTGGGAGCCCGTTTGTCATATGGTGGCCCCTGTGATCCCCGTTGTGATCTCCGTCCTTACCAAGCGCGCCGATTTCCTCAGCGCCAACACTGGCACGCGCAATGCGCGCGCGGGGTTTGTGTTGCTCACCCGGCCCAATGGTGGGAAGGGTATTCGCTTTGGCATTACCGTCACCAAGAAAATCGGCAACGCAGTGGTGCGCAACCGGATGAAGCGGCGGTTCCGCGAATTGCTGCGCGCCGCCCTGCCCACGCAAGGCCTGCCCGATCACGATCACGTGCTGATCGGCCGCGCGGGCGGAGTGGAGCGCGATTTTGCGCTGATGGCCGAAGAACTGACCAAGGCGCTTGATCGCGCGCGCGAAGGCAAGGGCGATCCGGCTGGCGGTCGTCGCCCCAGAAAAGGGAATCGCAAGTGATGAAGCACCTTCTCATCCTGATTGCGCGGCTCTGGCAAATCGGCCCATCGCGCATTCTGCCGCCGACCTGTCGCTATTCCCCATCGTGCAGCCAGTATGCGATCGAAGCGATCGGCAAATATGGCGCGTTCAAGGGTGGATGGATGACGACGAAGCGGCTATTGCGCTGCCAACCATGGGGTGGGTGCGGGCATGATCCGGTTCCTTGAGGACTGGAAAACGCACTGCCTTAACCCCATAATACACCTTGTTTCGCATTCTTTCAGGGCATCATCTTGGACAACCAGCGCAATCTTCTGCTCGCCGTCGTGCTTTCGGGCCTGCTCATTCTCGGGTGGGACGTCGGGATGCGGTATTTCTATCCCGAAGCGGCACAGACCGCTTCTGTCACGGATACCGGCAGTCCGGCGCAGGCTGGCTCGGCTGCAGCAACCGGGGACATTGGCGCAGATGCCAAGCTCGCGCAGAAAGTAACGCTCAAGGGTGCGCTCGCCAGCCCTGACCGGGTGGTGATCGATACCCCGCGCGTTGCCGGTTCGATCAACCTTGTCGGCGCGCGGATCGATGACATCGTGCTCAAGGATTATCGTGAGACGCTGAAAAAAGATTCCGGCCCCGTGCGCCTGTTCGCGCCCGAAGGCACACCGGGCCAGTATTTCGCTGAATTCGGCTTTGTCACCGGCGGGCTGCGCCAACCTTCCACCGCGCTCTGGCAGGCGGACGGGGCAAAGCTTACGCCTGAAACACCGGTCACGCTGACCCGCACTGATGCTGCTGGCGTAACCTACACCATCCGCTTCGCGATTGACGCCGATTACATGATCACCGCCGATCAGACGGCGACCAACGCCAGCGCTGCGGCGGCGATTATCCAGCCGTTCGCGCTGATCAAGCGCACCAGCACGAATGCGACGCCTGATCAGTTTGTGGCCCATTCCGGCCCGGTGGGCGTGTTTGGCGGGACGCTGTGGGATCCGCATTCCTATGCTGAGTTGGCAGAGCTCGGCGGTGAAAAGCCCGAGGGCGCGGCAAGCTGGCTCGGCTTTACCGATCAATACTGGCTTGGCGCTCTGGTGCCCGGAAAAGGCGAAACCGACAGCGTCGGCTTCCGTGCGCTAGGCGGAGAACTGTTCCGTTCCGACCTGCTCTATGCCGCCAAGACTGTCCCCGCAGGCGGCAAGCTGACGCAATCGACCCGCCTTTACGCCGGGGCCAAGGACAGCCTGATCCTCGACAAGTACCAAGACAGCGGCATCACCTATTTCGGCAAAGCGATCAGCTGGGGTTGGTTCGAAATATTCGAAAAGCCGATCCTGTGGCTGCTGCGCACGCTGAACGGCCTCGTCGGCAATTTTGGCGTGGCGATCATCCTGCTGACCGTGATCATCCGCGGGCTGATGTTCCCGATCGCGCAAAAAGGCTTTGCCTCGATGGCGGGGATGAAGGCCGTTCAGCCCAAGATGAAAGAGATTCAGGAACGCTACAAGGACGACAAGCAGCGCCAGCAGCAGGAAATCATGAAGCTGTACAAGGATGAAAAGGTCAATCCCTTGTCCGGCTGCCTGCCGATGCTGATCCAGATTCCGGTGTTCTTCGCGCTTTACAAGGTGCTGGTGCTGGCAATCGAGATGCGGCACGAACCTTTCATCGGATGGATCAAGGATCTTTCGGTGCCCGATCCGGCGCATATCCTCAACCTGTTCGGGCTGCTGCCCTATGATGTGCCGGGCTTCCTGGCGATTGGCCCGTTGGCGGTGCTGCTGGGCATCACCATGTGGCTGACCTTCCGGCTCAACCCGACTGCGATGGACCCGATCCAGAAACAGATGTTTGCGATCATGCCGTGGGTGTTGATGTTCGTGATGGCACCGTTTGCAGCTGGCTTGCTGCTTTACTGGGTGACGTCGAACATCCTCACCGTGGCACAGCAAAGCTATCTTTATTCCAAGCACCCGCAGCTCAAAGCCGCGAGCGCGAAGGAAAAAGAAGTCGCCGACCGCAAGAAATCGGCCGAGGGATAGCGCGTGACCGTGCAGGACGAATCCGAACAGACCGCGCGCGAGGAAGCGGCCAGCAAGCTCTTTTCAGGGCCGGTCGATTTTCTGCTGTCCGCGCCGCAGCTGCAATTCCTGCCCGATCCGGTGGTGCCCGAAATCGCGTTTTGCGGGCGCAGCAATGTTGGGAAATCATCGCTACTCAATGCGCTGACCGGACGGCGGGCGATTGCGCGCGCTTCGGTGACGCCGGGGCGCACGCAGGAATTGAACTTTTTCGATGTCGGGCGGCCCGAAGAAGGCGACCCGCTGCCGCTGTTCCGGCTGGTCGACATGCCCGGCTATGGCTTTGCCAAGGCACCGGTGAAGGTCGTGGGCAAGTGGAAAACGCTGGTCAAAAGCTACCTGCGCGGACGGGCGGTGCTGGCGCGCACATTGGTGCTGGTCGATAGCCGCCACGGGCTGAAACATACCGATCGCGAAATGATGACGATGCTGGATGAAGCCGCTGCCAGTTACCGCGTGGTGTTGACCAAGACCGACAAGATCAAGGCAAGCGAACTGGAAGCAGTCGCCAATCGCACTGCTGACGAGATCAGAAAACACGTCGCCGCCTACCCCGAATTGCACCTCACCAGCGCCGAAAAGGGCATGGGGATCGCGGCATTGCGTGCCGCCGTTGTCAGCGATGCCTTGGGTGAAGGCTGGGCGGGATAGGCTGCCTGCGGCCAAAGCGAACATCGAAGCGCACCGGACCGAAGGCTGAGAGTGACCGGCTGACGCCTGTAGGATCATGCGAAGGGGCTGAAGCCAAGCGGATCATGGAACTGACCGCCTGAGATATCGAGGCTTCGTTCGCGATGTCGAACAGGGAAAATCGCGTAAGGACCAGAAACTCGGTCACCGCAAACGTATCGTCGTGCGCGGCGGACCTGGTGCGGCACGCAAGGCCTTTCGCGACCTCTCCGCCATGTGCAGCTTCGCTGTCCGCCGCGGACTGGTCGACACCAACCCATGCGGGAAAGCAGTCGTCAGGAGGACAGATGGGCAGCCGCCTTCAGTGACGAGCAACATTGAACAGCACTGGTTCGGCTGTACCGAGCATTGCATATGCGTTGTCGCAGGGTGTATGCACCTCTTCTATTCCGTCCGCACTCCCGATATATTGCAACAGGTTACGCATTCCATGCCCAAAGCCAAGATGCCCGCCAACCTGACCATGGCCGATATTGCCCGATTGGCGGGCGTTTCTCCGATCACGGTTTCGCGCGCATTGGCTGGCAGCGCCGCGGTGCGCGACGAAACACGCCAGAAGATTGTTCGCATCGCCGAGGAGGCTGGGTACCGCCTCAACCAAGCAGCGCGGAACCTGCGCCACCAGCGCAGCAATACGATTGCAGTCGTGGTCGAAATGACCCCATCAAGTACTCGCCCGATGAGCGAACCATATCCGCTGGCGTTGCTCGGTGGGATTGTCCAGGAATTGTCGAGCGCGAATTTTACGCTCAGCCTGTCGACGCTCGCCACCTTTGCCGCTGCACCCGGGGCGGTCGACGGAATCATTTTGCTCGGCCAGGGAATGCATAATGATGCGGTGGCCGATATCGAAAGACTGGGTCTTCCGCTGGTGGTCTGGGGCGCGGTCAGACCCGACAGCCGTCATGTGGTTGTAGGGAGTGACAATCGAGATGGCGGAGTTCTCGCCGCAGACAGGATGGAGCTATTGGGACGCAAGCGGCTGGTGTTCCTAGGGGATACCGAACATGCCGAAGTCGCTGACCGGCATGAGGGCTTCACATCAAGGTTGCTAGACAATGGGGCGACGCTGCTGGGCACTGTTCCTTGCGAATTCAGCTTTGTCGCCGGCCATGATGCGATGCAGGAACTGTTGAACCAGCATGGCAACCAGATCGATGGTGTATTCGCCAGCAATGATGCCATCGCCATGGGCGCGATCCGCGCCCTTGCTGAAGTAGGCCGGCGCATTCCGCGAGATGTGGCAGTGATCGGCTTCGACGATTCACAAAGCGCCTCGTTTTTCGTCCCCGCGCTTACAACGGTGCGCCAGCATTGGAATGAGGGAGGCAGGTTGTTGGCGCGTAAGGCGCTCGCCGCGATTCAAGGTGAACATGCCGAATCAGAAGAAATGCCAGTGGAACTTATCGTAAGATCGAGCTGAATCGACCGAGTGAAATACCCACCTATCCGCAAGCCCTAAAATGCCAACAGCAGATTTTCCGGCTGACTGCTTGGGAGTTATGATATCCGTACCATGAAAATGACATCGATATCTTGACATCGATACCATAATGCGTTCATGTCGTCCGCATAGAAGTGCCGATGGATGGTTTTCGCCATGCAAACGGCCCTGCGGAAACGCATTATGGAGAGGGCATTGTTGGATAAGGCGCGCATTCCTGCGGCAGATGCTGACGTCTGGCATCTTTGCCAGACGGGCTTCGATATGTTGGAGGAGTCCTCTCGGGCAAGCGTATTCGCACTCGCTAATGGTGTTCTCGGCGTGCGCGGCGGCCTCGACGAGCTAGCGGGGGATCATGCAGCGATCCTTTCCGATGCTCACATCGCCAACCCGATCCATTATCATGAAAGCTTCACCGGATTCGCTACCAGTTCGGACATGCGCTTTGCGGCACCTAGTCCGGTTCAAATCGCGCTGGAAATCGATGGCAAGCCCTTCGTTCCGGGTGGGGATGCCCCGCTGGCATTCGAGCGGAAGCTCGGCCTCGTCGATGGGATTCTTCACCGCACAACCAGCTGGCGTATTGATCAGGATCGTATCCTCCATCTCACTGTCTTGCGTCTCGTCGCGCCAGGAGCCGGCGCGCATTGCGCCAGTCAGATCCGGCTGCGGGTAACGGGCGGAAGCGCGGATATCTCGCTCAGCTTTCCACTCGAATGCCAAGGGGCCGACCCGGCCGCGGTTGATGATCCCCGGTTCAATCGCGCCACGCCGCTCCGCCGCATCAGCCTGGACGAGAGTGGGGTTGAGGCCTGTTTTCGCGCCGGCGATGGCGCGCAGGCCGTCGATTTGGCAATGGTGCAAGCGATCGACATCGATCCCGCTGCAGGCAAACTCATCCTTGATGATGGCCACGCCACTGCACTGTTCTCTCTGGACGATGGTGCCGAAGGAATGGTGGAGCGGCATGTCCACTATGCCTTCGGGCCCGATGGCCCGGACAGGGCACGAGAGCTTCTCCAGCACAACCGGACGACGGGCTGGGGCGGGCTTGCAGAGGTAGCGCAAGCGGAATTGGCGCGGTTCTGGGCAGGTGCCGACATCGCAATTTCGGGTGACAGCGGAATGGAGCAGGCGATTCGTCTGGCGATGTTCCATCTCTACCAATCTGCCAGCCGCGACAACCGGCACTCGATCGCCGCCAAGGGCCTGACCGGCGAAGGCTACGAAGGGCACTATTTCTGGGACACGGAAGTGTTCGTCTTGCCAGCGCTGGCCTTTCTCGCGCCCGAACTTGCTGCGCCAATTCTGCGCTACCGCATTGGCACGCTCGACAACGCCAGACGCAATGCGCGCCAGATGGGTCACGCCAGCGGAGCGCTCTATCCCTGGCGCACGATTGGAGGGGATGAGTGTTCAGCACATTATCCCACCGGGGCCGCACAATACCACATCAATGCCGATATCGCCTATGCGCTAAACCTCTATCGCGAGGCTACTGGTGATGCGCATCTGGTGCGCGATGCAGCGCCGATGCTGTTCGAAACCGCGCGCATTTGGCTGGAAATCGGGCATTTCAATGTGCGCCGAGGGGGTGCCTTTACAATCCATGGCGTAACGGGGCCGGATGAATACACCGGTCTGGTCGACAATGATTATTACACCAATGCCATGGCTGCGCGGCATTTGGCGTTTGCAGCAACGCTGGCCAGCGAAATGGAGCAGGAGGATCCCGAGCATTTTCGCGCCCTGACAGAAGAACTTTCGCTAACACCGCGCGAAGTCGAGCAATGGCGCGCGGCCTCGGCGGCGATGTGGCTGCCCCTTGACGAGACGCTGGGAATCCATCCGCAAGACGACAGTTTCCTCGACAAACCTGTCTTTCCCTTCGCTGATCTTCCGCGTGATCGCTTTCCGCTTCTGCTTCACCACCACCCCCTGCAGTTGTTCCGGCATCAATTGTGCAAGCAGGGCGATGTGGTGCAGGCCATGCATCTGGCGGGCGAAGACGTGCCGCTTGCGGCCAAGCGCCGAGACCTTGCGTATTATACCCCGCTGACCACGCATGATTCCACGCTGTCAGCCACTGCATTTGCCATCGTTTCAGCGGAAACGGGCCAAGCGGCGCAGGCGCTCGATTATCACCACGAGACTGCATATGTCGATCTCGAGAACCGGCACGGCAACACGCATCACGGGCTGCACATGGCAGCAATGGCCGGTAGCTGGCTGGTTCTTGCGATGGGCTGGGGTGGAATGCGGATCGTCAAGGGACGGTTACACTTCCGTCCAACTTGCCCAGACAGCTGGGGATCGTACAGTTTTCGGTTGCGCTGGCGCGGCGCGCTTTTGGAAATCAATGTCAGCGCCGACAAAACCATTTATCGGCTCATCTCCGGTGATCTGCCGCTGATCCTCGATCATGGCCGCAAAGTGGTGCCGAGCGCCGCTGGAACAGTTCTGCTCCGCTCGATGGTTGATGCCGTGATTTTCGATCTCGACGGGGTTCTGACCGATACGGCGCAAGCGCACTTCAAAGCATGGAAGCGGCTGTGTGACGAAGAAGGCCTGCCCTTCGACGAGCACTTCAATGAGAACCTCAAAGGCGTCGATCGTCCAGCATCGCTGGCTTTGATCCTCGAAGCGGCCGGCGTCGCGGCGGATGCAGCGACACGCGAAGAAATGATGACGCGCAAGAATAAATATTACCGCGAAGCGATTGCCCATTATGGCCCGGACGATCTGTTCTCGGGCGCGCGCGAATTGCTTACCGATTGCCTCGCCGCAGGCCTAAAAATCGGCCTTGCATCGGCCAGCCGCAATGCCCGCGACGTGGTCCGGGCGCTGGGCATAGAAAACCTGTTCGACACGATCACCGATGCAGGAACGATCAAGCGCGGCAAACCCGATCCGGAAATCTTCCTCGCTACCGCACAAGAGCTCGGCTGCGATCCGTCGCGCTGCGTCGGGGTGGAAGATGCCGCCGCAGGAATCGCTGCGATCAAGGGTGCCGGAATGCGGGCTATTGGAGTCGGCAGCCCCCACGCACTGGCAGCAGCCGATAGCGTCGTTTCCGAA
This sequence comes from Porphyrobacter sp. MBR-49, assembly GCF_053628655.1. Lineage (NCBI taxonomy): Bacteria > Pseudomonadati > Pseudomonadota > Alphaproteobacteria > Sphingomonadales > Erythrobacteraceae > Porphyrobacter > Porphyrobacter sp. MBR-49. Next base: position 103,484 of record NZ_JBRJGU010000008.1, on the reverse strand, counting down.
ATTTCTGCGCTTGATGTCGCGGTACTGACCACAGCCCTTACCCCTGAAGAACGTGACCAATTGAAGCTGGAGAAATAAGATGAGCTATAAAACAAAATGGCTGGCTTCGGCAGCCGCAATTACTTTCCTGTTTCCTGCTGTAGCACAGGCGCAAAACGCCGATACTGCGACCGGAGACGAAACAGCCGAGACTGAGTATTCCGGTGAAATTGTCGTCACCGCGCGACCCGGCGGTTCCGGCCAACGCAAGCAGGACGCAGCTTTTGCGATCAGTTCGATCGACAGCGCCGCGATGGACCAGATCGCCCCTAGCAGTACCGCCGATCTTCTCTCCGTTGTGCCGGGCGTATGGTCCGAAAGTTCGGGCGGGCAAAACGGCGCGAACATCTTCGTGCGCGGCTTCCCAGGTGGCGGCGATGCCGAATTCGTGACTTTCCAGTATCAAGGCTCGCCAGCCTTCCCGCCGCCAACGCTTTCCTTCCTGGAAAACTCGCAGCTGTTCCGGATCGATGAAACCGTTTCGCGGATCGAAGCGGTGCGCGGTGGCCCGGCGCAGGTTTTCTCGAACGGGCAGGTTGGCCTTACCGCCAATATAATTCCCGTAACCGGCGGGCCGGATTTCGAAGGCTTGATCAAGGCGGGCGTAACCGATTTTGGTGACAAGCGCTTCGATGCAGTGATCAGCGGGCCGCTCGGCCCTGATACCGGCTTCATGGTCGGCGGTTATTACCATTCGGGCGACGGGATCCGTGATGCGGGTTTTACCGCTGAGGAAGGCGGCCAGATCAGCGCCAACGTTACGCATGATTTTGGCGATGGCAACATCACCGTATGGGGCCGCTATCTCAATGATCAAGGCGCATGGCTCTTACCGATCCCGATCATCCAGAACGCTGACGGCAGCCTTGCGGATTTCCCCGGATTCAAACGCGGGACGGGCACTTTCAATAGCCCCGAAACACGCTTGACCATTCCCAATGACGGGGTGACGATCGATCAGTCGGAAGGTCGCGGAGCCAATCTGGTCAATTTTGGTTTCGATCTCGATTATTCGCTGTCGGATACCATCTCATTGTTTTCCAAGACCAGCTACCTTAACGGTTCGGCCGACACGCGCGGGCTGGTTCCCGCAGGAGCGCCGACGAGCGTTGCGGAGATCGCCTCGCGTTCAGGCGCAGGTGTTGGTAGCGTGACCTTTGTCAATGGCGGCGGGGCATTTGACCAAAGTAATGCTGTTATCGAAGTGGGCGCGTGGCGGGTCGACAAAGACCTAGAAGCCTTTACGACCGAGAACGGTCTGAACTTTGAGTTCGGCTCGCATACGCTGACTGCTGGGGTCTATTACGCCTCCTTCTCCTCGCGCGATCGCTGGAATCTGGGCAACTTCCTGCTGCTCGAAGCGGTCAGCAATCCGCGCGTTCTCAACATGACGCTTGACGACGGCCGCCCGGTGACACGCAACGGCTTTACGCGCGGCTCCTTCTTCAACGTCAATGCCGATTACGATGGTGAGGACGTGGCGGCCTACCTGTCGGACGAATGGCAGGTCAACGATCAGTTGCGGCTCGATGCGGGCATCCGCTGGCACCGCCACGAGGTGACCGGCAGCCTTGAAAACAACGATTTCGGCGTCGATACCGATGGCGATCCCGATACGTTGTTCAATAATGACGATGCGGTGCTCAACGGCACCTTCTCGAACATCCAGTTCTCGAAAAGCAAGGCCTCTTGGACTGCAGGCGCGAATTATGCCTTTACCGATGATGTCGGCGCATTCCTGCGTTACAGTCGGGGCAACAGCTTCCCGCAGTTCGACCAGCTTCGCGATGGGCTGCGGCTAGTGCAGGAAATCGACACTATCGAGGGCGGGCTAAAGATCAGCAAACCGGTTTACAGCCTGTTTGCAACGGTGTTCTATAATGATTTCAGTGGTATCCAAAACACCCAAATCGTCAACGGCGCACCGATCCCCAATGTCGGGTCGGCCAGTGCCATCGGGGTCGAAGTGGAAGGCGAGTTGCGGCCCATTGAAGGCCTGAGTCTGGGTGGCAACCTTACCTATCTCAACGCGGAATATGACAATTTCTTTGCGCTGGGTGGTACGGTCGATGCATCGGGCAATCAGCTGGAACGGCAGCCCGAATGGCAGGCACGCGGACGTGCTGCCTATACGGCACAACTGGGCAGTATCGAAGCGACGTTATTCGGATCGGCGCAATGGGTTGACTCGCGCTTCTCGGACAATCTCAATACCCAGGTCCTGCCGTCCTATACCAAGGTCGATGCCGGCATCTCGGCGGTGGTCAATGATAGGCTGACGCTAATGGTTACGGCTGACAACCTTCTGGATTCGCATGGAATCACCGAAGGTAATCCGCGCGTGATCGGTTCGCAGGGCGTAGGCCCAATCCTCGCACGGCCGATCCTCGGCCAGTCATTTACCTTCAGCGCACAGTTCAATTTCTGATCAGTACGCTGATAATTCCCGAAAGCTTCTTGCGTTCGGGTCGCATCCACCAGGGGGCTTGGTTCCCCCTGGTGGATTTGCATACCTCAAACTGAGGAAGGACAAGCGATGCCGGCCAGCCGTACCCGCGTGATCGTTGCGATCATACTGGCTTACATGCTTTTCGCAGTGCTGCTTAACAGCGTAGGGACTGTGATTCTGCAGTCGATTGCCTCGCTCGGCCAAACCAAATCGAGCGCCGCGATACTCGAGGCGTTCAAAGATCTGCCGATTGCGCTTGTCAGCTTCCTGGTGGCCTCGTTCCTTCCGCGCTTTGGATTGCGCAACAGTATGGCTTTGGCATCTGCCATGGTTTGCGTGGCCTGCATTGCTATGCCGCTGCTCCCATCGTTCGCCACTACCAAGCTGCTGTTCGCAGTCACCGGGGCGAGTTTCGCGCTGATCAAGGTTTCGGCCTATGCCATGGTCGGGCTAGTGGCACGCGATAAGGCTGATCACGCAAGCCTGATCAGCACAATCGAAGGTTTGTTCATGGTTGGCGTCCTGTCGGGATACTGGCTGTTTGGAGCCTTCATTGACAGCACGTCTCCGGCGAGTCTGCGCTGGCTGAATGTCTATTGGTTACTCGCTCTTGCCGCTGCGGTGGTAGCAATAGTCGTCCGCACAACCCCGCTGGATGAAAGCGCCGCGCGCCCGATGAACGATGCGCCCAGCCAAGATTTCACCGCCATTTTCACGCTGGCGCTGCAACCCTTGGTGCTGGCATTTCTGCTGTCAGCTTTCCTCTATGTCGTTGTGGAGCAGGCGATTGGCACATGGTTGCCAACATTCAACAATGAAGTGCTGCACATGCCCCAGGCGATGAGTGTGATGGCCGCCAGCCTTTTTGCAGCAGCTATAGCGGCGGGGCGACTCGGTGCAGGATTCGTGCTGCGCCGGGTGTCTTGGTACAAGGTCATTATATTCTGCATCGCAATGATGGCGTTGCTGGTTTTGCTCACCCTGCCGCTGACGCGCGGCCTGATGCCTGATCCGCAAATGACGTGGCCGAATGCGCCAATTGCGGCCTTCATTCTCCCGCTAGTGGGACTATTTCTTGCGCCGATTTATCCCGTCATCAATTCACGGGTTCTATCAGCTCTCCCACCGCCGGATCATGCGGTGATGACCGGGCTGATCGTGGTCTTTTCGGCATTGGGCGGAACCACGGGATCATACATCACTGGGCAAGTGTTCGCCGCCCTTGGCGGGCAGGTTGCCTTCTACCTTTCGCTAGTGCCGATGGCCTTGCTGCTTTTAGCGGTATCGCTGTTCAAGCGACTGGGCGGGCGTCAGGAGTTGGCCGCAAAAGGCTAGGGTTTTGTCGGGCTGCTTTCATGTGTTAGGGTGCATTTTCGTGTCAGAAAAAGCGATGGCGGGCTGATATGAGAGGGGGCTACAAGGCAATTTGTACTTTGCTGAATCGCCAGCCTTGCATCGCCACAATGCTACGCTGGCGCTTTCGAGGCATCAGACCGCGATTTTGCTCGGATCACGCTATCAGTGCGGCAAGCTGTGCCACGTTTTTGATGCGGCGCTGATGATACTCATCAAGGGCGTCGCCAAGGCGGCCTGACTATAACCCAGTTTCTTTTTTAATTCATGAAGTTCCTCATCAATTCCGGGTAAAACCAGATGCTCATGAGCACGGCATTGATACAAGCGATCACCAAGGCGCTCAACCTCGACGATATCGCTTCGTCGGGCCGGACGATGAGCCGCGCCATCGAGCGGCTGCGCGAAGGCGGCACGCGCCCGCCGATCTGCATCGTCATTCATGCCGTCTTTTCTGGAACTGCGCATGATGAGATCCTGTCGGCGGGCGCCGCGCGAGTCATCTCGACGGATTCCATCCCTCATCCAAGCAACGCAATTTCGATGGCCGCACCGCTGGCCCGCGCCGTTTCCGATCTGATTGCAAGAAAAGGCCAAGTCCGATGAACGAGCACAAGCCCGCCCACCATCACGCCGACGGCGCGACGCCTGACCAGGCCTGCCATCATGGGCACGGCACGCAGGGAAGTCCGGCATCCGACGATGGTCGCTATGACAAGGTTCCCGAAGGCTTTGGCGGTGCGGTCTATACTTGCCCGATGCACCCGCAGGTCCGACAGACAGGGCCGGGATCGTGCCCGATCTGCGGCATGGGGCTTGAACTCGAATCCGCCACGATGGCCGAAGATGCCCCCAACCCCGAACTCGTGGATTTCACCCGGCGGTTCTGGATCGGTGCGGTGCTGACACTGCCGCTGCTGATCTTCACCATGGGGCCATACCTCGGCCTTGGCGGCGTCAGGGATATCCTCGGCGAACGGCACACGCTCTGGATCGAATTTGCTCTCGGCACGCCGGTCGTCCTGTGGTGCGGCTGGCCGTTTCTGGTGCGGGGTTGGAACTCGTTCCGTTCGCTGAACCTCAACATGTTCTCGCTGATCGGCATGGGGGTGATGTCCGCCTGGGCGTTCAGCGTTGTGGCGGTGCTTGCGCCGGGCATATTCCCCGATGGCTTCCGCGATGCAGAGGGCCATGTCGGGGTCTATTTCGAAGCGGCGGCGGTCATCGTCACGCTGGTGCTGCTGGGTCAGGTGATGGAGTTGCGTGCGCGCGAGGGCACGGGCAAGGCCATCCGCGCGCTGCTCGACCTTGCCGCCAAGACGGCGCGCGTGATCCGGGCTGACGGCAGCGAGGAGGACATCGCGCTTGAAGATGTGCAGGCGGGCGACCGTCTGCGCGTGCGCCCCGGCGACAAGGTGCCGGTTGACGGCGTGGTTGTGGACGGCCGCTCATCGGTCGATGAAAGCATGATCAGCGGCGAACCAATCCCGGTTGAAAAGAATGTGGGCGATTTGCTGACCGGGGCTACGATCAACGGGACCGGCAGCCTGACGATGGAGGCAACGCGGGTGGGTGCGGACACCATGTTGTCGCAGATCGTCGAGATGGTGGCGAATGCCCAGCGCTCGCGCGCGCCGATCCAGAAATATGCGGACAAAGTCTCGGGCTGGTTCGTGCCGGTGGTGATCGGGTTTGCTGCGCTGGCGTTTATCGGATGGGCGCTCTGGGGACCGGCCCCGGCGCTGTCCTATGCGCTGATCGCCGCCGTCGCCGTGCTGATCATCGCCTGCCCCTGCGCGCTTGGGCTCGCCACCCCGATGTCGATCATGACCGCCACCGGGCGCGGCGCGCAGGCCGGTGTGCTGATCAAGAACGCCGAAGCGCTGGAGCGTTTTGAAAAGGTCGACACGCTGATGGTCGACAAGACCGGGACGCTGACCGAAGGCAAGCCGCGGCTGATTGCCGTGCTGCCCGAACAGGGCCACGATGAAACTGAAGTGCTCCGCCTTGCCGCAACGCTTGAAAAGGGCTCGGAGCACCCCTTAGCCGAAGCGATCGTTGCGGGCGCGCAGGAACGCGGCGTGGCGTTGGGTGAGGCCAGTGACTTCGAGGCGGTCACGGGCAAGGGGGTGAAGGGCGTGGTCGACGGCAAGAGCGTGGCCCTCGGCAATCTCAAGCTCGTCACCGACCTGGGACTCGAGGCAGCCGAATTGACCGAAAAGGCCAATGCGCACCGCGACCTGGGCGAAACGGTGATGTTCGTTGTTTTGGACGGCGCGGTTGCCGGATTGGTCAGCGTGGCCGATCCGGTCAAGGAGACAACGCCAGCCGCGCTCAAGGCGCTTCATGAGCTTGGCTTTCGCATCATCATGGCAACCGGCGACAATGAGCGAACTGCGCGGGCCGTCGCCGCGCGGCTCGGCATCGACGAGATCCGCGCCGACGTGCTTCCACAAGACAAGGCGCGCATCATCGAGGAGCTTCAACGCGAAGGGCGCAAGGTCGCCATGGCCGGTGATGGCGTCAACGACGCTCCCGCGCTCGCACAGGCCGATGTCGGCATCGCCATGGGCACAGGCGCGGATGTCGCCATCGAAAGCGCGGGGATCACGCTGGTCAAGGGCAATCTCGACGGGATCGTGCGCGCGCGCCGACTGGCTAGGGCGACGATGCGCAACATCCGCCAGAACCTGTTCTTCGCGCTGATCTACAATGCCGCGGGCGTGCCGGTGGCGGCTGGACTGCTCTATCCCGTGTTCGGCATCCTCATTAGCCCGATGTTCGCAGCCTTCGCGATGAGCGCATCATCGATCTCGGTCGTTACCAACTCGCTGCGCCTGCGCAGCGCGAACATCTGAGAGGGAAGCATAATGGACAGGAGGCAGCACCCTGAAGGAGGCGGCAACTGGAAACCTGCTCGTGCAGGCGGAAAGCCGAAGCCTGTCGGCTTTCCCGGCTGGCGCGTAATAAGAAATGCCCGCAGGTGCAGCGTGCGTGCGGGGCCCTGCGTATGAAACACCGCGCCCTTAAGAGCAGGGCAGAAGGTCTTGCGGGACAGAGCCGCGACGACAGCCCCGCTCCAGCTCGAGGGACGTTGCGGGGTCTCCCGCACGAAGGGGTAGGCCGAGATAGCGCAGCGGCTCGGGCTCAGGGGAAGGCTTTCCCCTCTTCAAGGACAGATTGAGTTCACCGGTCAACACAATATGAAACGGTGTTGACCAGGTGTTGACCAGCGCAAATCGAGAGGCCGACAGTCCTTCGCCAACTGGCATAAATCCATGTTTTTATTGAGAAAATTTGGAGCGGGCGAAGGGATTCGAACCCTCGACCCCAACCTTGGCAAGGTTGTGCTCTACCCCTGAGCTACGCCCGCTCACTGGCGCTGGCAGAAACCGGAACAAGCGCGGTATCTGCCGGAGAGGCGGCGCGATTAGCAGTGCCTTGTCGGGGCTGCAAGCGCAAAATTGGGCCAATTGGGGCTTGATCGCAGGCCTGTGAGCGGCCAGCACGGATTGCCCGCTTCACATCTGCGCCGAACGCCCCACATTGGGGCAGCAACAACGCAGCCACACAGCAAGACACAGGAGCTTTCCATTGGCCAGCATGGGACTGAGCATCGACGAACAAAAAGCGGTCGAACGCTTCCGCAAGGACGTGGTCGATCCGTCGCAGACCAGCCTCGTCATCGTTGATTTCTGGGCCGAATGGTGCGGGCCGTGCAAGGCGCTGACCCCGGTGCTGGAAAAGGTCGCGGGTGAATATGCCGACAAGGGCGTGGTGCTGGCGAAGATCAATGTCGATGAAGAACAATTCATCGCCGCGCAGTTCCAGGTGCGATCAATCCCGACGGTCTATGCGATGTTTCAGGGCCAGCCGGTCGCCGATCTGACCAGCGCACGCACCGAATCGCAGCTCAAGGCGGCTATCGACCAGTTGCTGACGCAATTGCCAGTGCAGGCGGGTGCCGCCGGGGCTGCGCCGCCGCAGGGGCCTTCGCCAGAGGAGATCGCGCAGTTCATCAAGCTGGGTGACGAGGCACTGTCCTCAGGCGATCCGCAGCGCGCGGCGAGCATCTTTGCCCAGATCACCGAATTCGCGCCCGATAATGCCCCCGCCCACGCCGGGCTGGTGCGCGCGCTGGTGCAATTGGGTGAGGTCGATCAGGCGCATCAGGTGATGCAGGTGATTGACGCCGATCCGCGGCTTGCCACCGATCCAGCAATCGCAGGCGCAAAAAGCGCGTTGGAACTGGCAGGCACCAGGGTTGATGATGGCGAGCTTGCCGCCCTGCGCGCCGCCGCTGTTGCAAAGCCTGACGATATGGACGCGCAGTTCGCCTTTGCCGAGGCTGCCTTTGCCGCTGGTGCGCGCGATGAGGCGGCCGATACGCTGCTGGCGATGGTCGCCACGAATCGCGAGTGGAACGAAGGCGCGGCGCGCGCAAAACTGCTCAAGATATTCGAAGCGACCGGGCTTGAGGATGAATGGGTGGTCGCAACCCGCCGCCGTCTGTCGCGCGTGTTGTTCGGTTGAGCGCAGCGGTCATGTCCAGACGCCTCTCGATCTTCCCGCTCACCGGCGCAGTGCTGTTCCCCGGAATGCAACTGCCGCTACATATCTTTGAACCGCGTTATCGTGCGCTGGTCAGCGATGCACTGATCCGTGACCGGCAGATCGCGATGATTCAGCCGCAGCGTGCCATCGAAGGCGCGCCGCTGTTCAGCGTCGGCTGCGTCGGGCGGATTGGTGAGGTGCAGGCGATGGATGACGGGCGCTACAACATCGCCTTGGAAGGCGTCGCCCGGTTCCGGCTGGTGCGCGAACTGGAGGTCACCACCGCATTCCGCCAGATCGAGGCGGATATTTATGACGAGGACGAGGACGAAACCCTGACCCACGCCCAGCGCGGCGGGTTTGAACGTGAGGCGCGCGCCTTTGCCGATGCGCAAGGATACAGCGTCGACTGGGATTCGGTGGAGCGGCTGGATGATCGCTCGCTGATCAACGGGGTGTCGCAGATCGCCCCGTTCGATCCGGCGAGCAAACAGGCGTTGCTGGAGGCAGAAACACTGACCGACCGCTGCGAATTGCTGGTGCAACTGATGCAGTTCTATGGCCGCACCGATGGCGGCGAGGAAATCGTGACGCTGCAATAAGCAGGATCGTCATCCGGCGTCGGCGGTGCTCCGGCGTGACAATTGGCGCGAGTACACCCAGCCAATCCCGATCAGGCTGAAGCCTAGCGCCATGAAGCTGGCGATCCGCAACAGCCCTTCAAGCCCGGCGGCGTCAATCAGGAACACCTTGACCACTGCGGCCAGCATCAGCACCAGCGAACCAATCCGCCAGCTGCGCAAGGCCCGCCACGATCCCCACCACAAGAAACCGAGCGCCAGCACGATGCCGAGCAGCGAGATCAGCAGGCTTTCGGCCTGACCGACCGTGCGCGACGTCAGCACCGATCCGGCAAACACCTGCCGCAGCAGCGAATAGGCCAGCAACGAGAGCAGTGCCATCGTCACCGCATCAATGGCGTGCAGCACCGCCGCCGGGGCATTCGCCCACTGTACCTGCACCAGCCACAGCGCGGCGATGGCAGTGAAATAGGCGAGCGTCAGCCAGTTGGCGATTGGAGTCGGCCCAACATGCTGCACGCTCAGCAGCGGATTGTGCAGCGCCAGCGTGAACCACCCAAAATGCAGTAGTGCGGCGGCGATCAGGCAAAGGCTGACCGGGCGCCCCACAGCCGCAGGCAGGCGTTGCCCCGCGCCATAGGCAGCAAGCACCAGCGCCGCCTGCCAGATGCTGCGTTCGCCCATGCCGTAATGTTCGAACTGGAACAGCGAGGTGATGGCGAACAGCTGTTTGTAAAGGCTGTGCAGCGCGATCCCGCCGATCAGGCCAAGCGCGATTCGCACCGCCGCGCGGAAATCGATCCGTCGATCCTGCCCTTTCCAGACCAGCACCACGAGCACCGTCGCCAGCGGCGCGATGCGCAATGCCAGGTCAGCCGGAGCGATGACGGCATCGGCCAGGAACGGGTTACCGACCAGCGCCAGCAATCCGGCGGTCGCCCATGTCGCGAGCAGCACCAGCGCCCACGCTGCTGTGATGGCGAGTGCAGCCGTCCACGCAGCGCTGCGGGCGGGCTGGATCAGAAATAGCCCCGCTGCCCCCGCTGCGGCGATCCATGCCAGCGGCGCGCTCGGCACGATCTGGGCGATCACGCCGTAGAATAGCGCGACGGCAAATGCCTCCCCCACGCCGCGTGCTGCGGGTTGGCGGGCGATCAGCGCCAACCCAGCAAAAGGCGCGGCGGCGGCAGCCCAGCGGATCACCGCACGCAGCATGTCGGTATCCTGCGGCATGTCACCAAGGTGGGAGACTTCGGCTGCGAATCCCGGCGTCACCGCCATAGCGGTCAGCGTTATTGCCGCGCCCGCCCATGCCGCGCTGTGCAGCGCCAGCGCATCGCGCCGCCAGTAACACCGCAATAGCGGCGCACAGACCGCCGCCGCCATCACCGGGGCGAGCCAAGCCGGGGTCAGCAGCAGTAGCGCCGCAAACGCCAGCAAGGCTGCGGGTGCCAGCAGGATCAGCGCCTTGCGCGTCTCAGCCTGCTCACCCCGCCGCCACAACAGCGCGAAGGCTGCGCCCGGCAGCAACGCAAGCCCCGCCATCGCCGCCGCCAGCACCGGCTCACTCGCCTGCGCGCCCCAGCTGCCATAGCGGGTATAGATGACGATCCCCATGATCAGGCTGACCGCTGCCAGTTGTGCCAGATCGAGCAGTTTGGACCGTCCGAGCCATTGATGGGCGAGCGGCACTCCCGCGAAGATTACCACCATTGCCGCGGCCACCAGCGCATAGAACTGCGTATCGGGTTCGGGCCAGATGATCAGCAGCCACAACCCCAGCCCTGCCGCCACCAACGTTCCCAGTCGTAGCGGATCGAACCGCCAACCCAGTCCGGCCAGGCCTGCGGCGATCAGCAGATACAGCCCCCAGGTCAGCGGCGCGAACCCGGCAGTGCTGACCAGCACCGCCATCTGCAAAGTCGCCAGCGCGCCCGCAGCAAGGTGCGGCAGACGCGGACCGGCATTCCTTGAATGGAGGAGCGCGGGCAAAACCGTGCCCAGCACGATCAGATAGACCCCCAGCGCGGCGAAATCCGAACTGCTGGAAACGCCCGCAAACATCATCAGCGCGCCCCAGCCCAGCCCGGCGGCCAGCGCGGCATATCCCAGCCAAGGACGGCGCTGCGCCTGACCGCTCCACGCCAGCCCGCCTGTGATCAGCGCAAGGTAGAACGATAGCAGCGGCACATTGGCGCTATCGCTATCGACCAGCAGCGGCGCGGCAAACCCGCCGACCAGCCCGATCACCGCACTTGGCAAGCCGAACCGGAACGACAGCGCCATCGCCGCCGCCGTTACAATCGCCAGCCCAACGAATGCAGTGCCGGCGCCGATCAGGCCATAGGCCGTGCCCGCCAGATAGAATGCGCCATACAACGTGGCGAGCCCGGCCCCGGCCAGCGCTTGCCGCACACGCGGATCGCGCAGGCGGCCTTCCAGCCGGAACGCCGCTTCTGCCCCCGCCAGTAATGCCAGCCCGAACATGAAGCTCAATGCGACCCTTACCATAGGGGTCATCAGGCCCGCCTCAATCGCGAAGCGGACAAGGAATATTCCGGCGATCGCCAAAGCAAAACCGCCGCCCCAGATCGGTAGCTGGCGTCCGAAGATATCCTCGAAATCGAAGGCAAAGCCGCGGGGCGGTTCGGCCACCATCGCCTCATCAGACGGGGCGGCATAGGCCCTGGTTGGTTCGGCGGCGAACGGATCGGCTGGCACAATTGGTTCTGTACCCAGCGGCGCGGGGGTCAGCTCCGGCGGAGGAGGGGCAATCTCCCCGATTACGGGCGCAGGCTCAGCCTCGCGGGCGGGAAAGTCACTGGCAGGCGCGGATGATGCAGGGTCGAAGCGCAACCGATCAAGCTTGCGCGAAAGGTCGTAGACTTGGCGTTCAAGCTTGCCGATCCGCACCCACGAGGCCGCGATCAGTCCACCGAACAGAAGGATGAAGAAAAAATCCATGGCCCCGCTGCACGTAATCACCGAGCCGCCGCTGATATGCAATCACTAACTTTCTGGCAGGGCATCAACTTTTCAGGACGCGACACTCCCTCCCGCAAGCAAAAAGCCCGGAACCTTGCGGCTCCGGGCTTGCTTTCCCGCTTGGGGGGAGCGGGAGGGAGCGGGGTTTACCGCAGCAGCGACAACACGTTCTGCTGTGACTGGTTGGCCTGCGCCAGCATCGCGGTGGATGCCTGGCCGAGGATCTGCGCCTTGGCGAGCGCGGTGGTTTCCGCCGAGAAATCGGCATCCATGATCCGCGAACGGGCATCGGTCAGGTTGGTCGAAACATTGGTGAGGTTGTTCACCGCCGATTCCAAGCGGTTCTGACCGGCACCCAACGTGGCACGCGAAGTCGAGATCGTCGCGATGTCCGCGTCGATATTGGTCAGCGCGGCGCGCGCCGCAGTACCATCAGCGCCGGAGACATTGAACGAACCGGCCACACCGCCGCCCGAAGTCAGCGCGGTCAGATCGGCAAGCGCAAGATCGACCGTATCGACATCATTCGCACCGGCAAGGATCGTGACCGATGTGGTCGTGCCATCGAACAGGGCAACGCCGTTGAATTCGGTATTCGCCACGACCTGGCCGATCTGGGCGGTCAATTCGTCAACTTCGATCTGGATGTTGGCGCGGTCGGTATCACGGAAGGTGTCCGAACCCGCCTGCACGGCCAGTTCACGAACACGCTGGAGCATGTTGGTCACTTCGTTGAGCGCGCCTTCAGCGGTCTGGGCCAGGCTGATACCGTCATTGGCGTTGCGCACGCCCTGCGCCATGCCGCGGATTTGCGAGGTCATCGAAGCGGCAATCGCAAGCCCGGCGGCGTCGTCGGATGCGCTATTGATACGGCTGCCGGTCGATAGGCGTTCCATCGCCGAACCGAGCATGTTGTTAGCCTGAACGCCAGCATTGGTTGCGCGCAGGGCCGAGATATTGGTGTTGATTACAGACATTGTTCAAACTCCCGAATGGTCATGCAGGACGAACAGGCCCGTCGCTGCTGGCCAATAGAGCGGTTGCCTGCCGGGATGTTTAAGCCTGCCGGAATATCATTGTGTTTCATCGACCTGTCAGCACCCATGGGTGCCGTACGGATCGGGGCGCGGTGTTTGTCTTCGCCCATCACCCCATCGGCTAGGTGATGCTACGAGGGCTTAAATTTGCCATATCTGCAGCGTCCCGGCGGCATTGTTTTGCCGTTAACTCACAACAGGGGCGATCATGACAACACCAGCCAGCACCGCAGCGCGCGCCAATACCGGCCATACGACGCTGATCGGGATGACCGTGCCGCTGATGGGCGGGCGCTGGCAGCGTGACCGGATTGTGCTGGGCGCTCCGGCAGCGCGGGCGGGCGGCGGGATGATGGCAATCGATCTGGCGCATTCCGATACGCCAGCGCTGGCGCTGACCGGGCCGCAGCGCGCCTCGCTGAGCTATGATCCGGCGGCGCTGGCGGATGCGCGCGCGGCGTTGATGGCGGTTTCGGCGCAGGGCGGCTGGCCGATTGCGGTCGATCCGCAATCGCTGGCGCTGCTGACGCTGGCCGAACGCGTCGCGGCGAGCGATATTCCCGTCCTGCTCGAAGGGCCGACCGGCACCGGCAAGGAAGTGCTGGCGCAATTCATCCACCGTCTTTCGCCGCGCGCCGATGGGCCGTTTGTCGCGGTCAATTGCGCCGCGATGCCCGAAGCTATGCTTGAAGCGCTATTGTTTGGCCACAAGAAGGGCGCGTTTACCGGCGCGTCTGATGCGGGCGAAGGATTGTTCCGCGCGGCGGACAAGGGCACGCTGCTGCTCGACGAAATCGGCGAATTGCCGCTGGCCTTGCAGGCGAAACTGCTGCGCGCGTTGCAGGAAGGCGAGGTCTTGCCGCTGGGCGCAACCCGTCCGACCACGGTTGATGTGCGGGTGATCGCCTGCACCAACCGGCATCTTTCTGCCGAGGTCGAAGCCGGGCGCTTCCGCGAAGACCTGCTGTATCGCCTCAATGTCTTCCCCTTGACCCTGCCCGCGCTGCGCGACCGGCCCGGCGATATTGCCGCGCTCGCCTTTGGAATGCTGCTGCGCCATGCGGCAGCGCCTGGGCGGCCGGGGTGGATTAACCGCGCGGCGCTCAGCCTGCTCGAAGCGCACGCATGGCCCGGCAATGTCCGCGAGTTGGAAAATGTCATCCGCCGCGCAATTTTGCTGGCCGATGGCGCAGGCGTGATCGCGCCCGAACATATCGTGTTTGACACCGCCGTGCGGCCAGTAATCGATAACAGCGCAGGCGAGGCCCCGGCGCGGGGCATGATGGCGCGTTCGCTGTCGGACGTGGCGTTCGCATCGGAAGCGCGGGCGATCATGGATACGCTGGCCAATCACGCCGGCAACCGCGCCGCAACCGCACGCAGCCTCGGCATTTCCGAACGCACCTTGCGTTACCGCCTTGCCTCGATGCGCGGCGCGGGGATGCTCGCCGCAGGAGGCGCGGCATGAGCGGGATTGGCTCCGGTTTTGGCGTGCAGGATGTGATGGCGCTGCGCCAGCAGGTGCTGGAGCGCAGCAATGCCCTGCGCGAAGTGCGCGCGGCGAGCGAGAACGGGCAGCTTGGCGCGCCAACGCAGGCCCCCGGCGCGGGCTTTGCCAGCACGCTGACCACGGCGCTGGACAAGGTCAACGCGGTGCAGATGCGCGCGGGCGATATGCAGGTTGCCTATGAACGCGGGCAGGTGACTGACATCGCGCAGGTGATGCTGGCGCGTCAGGAAGCGGGCGTCGCGTTTGAGGCCACCTTGCAGGTGCGCAACAAACTGCTGTCTGCCTATCAAGATATCATGCGGATGGGGGGCTAACCAATGGCCGATACCGACCTTGCTGTGCCTGCTGCGCCTTCCGGCCCGGCTGACTGGCGCACGATGCTGCCGCCGCCATTGGCCGCATTCATGCAGCAACCCGCGCTATCACGCGCGCTTCCGGCGCTGGCCGGGCTGGGCGCACTGGCGGCGGCGGGGATGCTGTGGATCAGCATTTCTCAGGGGCCCGACCGGCTGCTCTATTCGGGGCTATCCGATGGCGAACGCGCCAAAGTGGTCGAAGCGCTCGACGCGGGCGGGATCGATTACACCATCGACAATTCCACCGGTGCCTTGTCGGTATCGGAGAATGATCTCTACCGCGCGCGGATGGTGGTTGCCAGCAATGCCGGGATCGCCGCACCCGAAGGCGCGTCTGAAATGCTCGACGCGATGCCGCTCGGCACGTCGCGCACGCTGGAGGGCGAACGCCTGCGGCTGGCGCGCGAACGGGAATTGATGCTGACCATCCGCGAGATTGACGGGATCGAAAGCGTGCGCGTCCACCTAGCCACGCCCGAACGATCGGTGTTCGTGCGCGAAAACAATCCGCCCAGCGCATCTGTCATGACACGGCTGGTGAGCGGGCGCAGCCTGTCGCAAAGCCAGGTCGAAGCAATCGTCAATCTGGTTGCAGGGTCGGTGCCGGGCCTGAGCGCGGATGCGGTGCGCGTGGTCGATCAGAATGGCCGTCTGCTATCCGACCCGCGTGAGCAGCAAGGCGAAAGCCTGATGCTCCAGCGCGAATTCGAAGCCAAGCTGCGCGAACAGGTCGACAGCCTGTTGCTGCCCTTGCTGGGCGAAGGCAATTTTTCCGCGCAGGTGCAGGTCGAACTCGATCAGACCGAAGTCACTTCCGCGCGCGAGACCTATGAAAAAGAAGGCGTGGTTCGCAATGAAAGCGAACGCAACGCGACCCGCACCGGAGCCGCGCCCGTGGGCGGGGTGCCCGGCGTGGCCGCGAATGTTCCGCCGCCCGATGCGCAGCTGGTCGATGGCCCGCCGCAGCCCGGTGCCGCCGCGCCGCCTGCCAACCCCGGCCCGACCGACACCGAAACCGCGACCCAGCGCAGTTATGAACTGGGGCGCGAGGTTGCTGTCACCAGTTCACGGCCCGGCGGATTGACCAAATTATCGGTCGCGGTTGCGGTCAGCGATGCGGCGCTGAAAAAGGCCGCGCCGATGACCGCCGCCCAGCTTGAAGCGCTGGTCAGCGCCGCCGTGGGTGCCAGTGCCCAGCGCGGCGACCAGATCGAAGTGGTGGCGAGCAAGTTTGAACCCGCCAATCTGGAAGCCCCCGCCTTTTACGAAGAACCGTGGTTCGCGATGCTGGTGCGCTATGGCACGGCGTTGATCGCGGTGCTGCTGGTGCTGCTACTGGCGGTGCGCCCGTTGATCGGCAAGCTGCGCGGCAAGGGTGATCGTGCGGTGTCTGCCGATGGGCCCGCGATTGACGACGCGGATAATCGCACCCCGATGCTCACCGCGCAGGGCAATGGCGCTGCGATGGGCGATCTGCCGCAACAGGTCGAACTCGCGCGGCGGCTCGCGGTGAGCCAGCCCGAACGCGCGGTCGAAGCCTTGCAGCGGATGCTCGAAGCCCCTGCCCCCGCCAACCCCGAAGCGAGCGCATCATGAGCGCACAGGCCAATATCACCGCAGCGTCGCCATCGCTGCTCAACCGGATTGACCGCGCCGCGGTGTTCCTGATGTTATTGGGCGATGATGAAGCGACCGGGCTGCTGGCCCGGCTTTCGCCCGACGAATTGGAAAAGCTCGGCGCGGCGATGATGGCGCTGGGCGAGATTGACCAGCGCCGCATGGCCGAAGCATTGGCTGATTTCGTCGGCGAGGCGGCGCGCGAAATGCTGCCCCAACGCGGGCGCGGTGATCGGGTGCGCACCCTGCTAGACAAGGCGCTTGGCCCCACGCGCGCGCAAAGCATGATGCAGCGGATTGAGCCCGATACGGCCCCGCGCAGCCTGGAAATGGCGCGCTGGCTGGCACCGACGGTGCTGGTCAAACTGATTCTGGATGAACACCCGCAGGTGATCGCCGCGCTGATGCTGCTGATCGACCCCGAACCGGCGGCCGAAGTGCTGGCGATGTTGCCAGCCGAACTGCAATCGCTGGTGGTTGAACGCGTCGCGCGCAGCGGTGCGATTTCAGCGCAGGCGATTGCCACGATCGACACGTTGCTGACCCAGCGCATCGGCGCGACCTTTGGCACCGCCGCGCTGACGTTGGGCGGCCCGCGCGAGGCGGCGAACCTCATCAACCTGGCCGCAGGCGAACTGCGCCACACGGTGCTGCCATCGATTGCCGGTCGCAATGCGCCGCTGGCGGAGCGCATCGAGGAAGAATTGTTCACCTTCGAAATGCTGTTCGAACTCGATCCGATGGCGATGGGCCGCTTGCTGCGCGATGTCGACAGCGAGAAGCTGGTCGATGCGCTCAAAGGTCTCAAGGAGGACGAGCGCACCCCCTTCTTCGCCGCGATGTCGAGCCGCGCGGCGGACGGCGTCAGGGACGAAATCGAGATGCGCGGCCGCCTCGCCAAGAGCGAAGTAGCGGCAGCGCAGCGTGCCATCGTCGAAATTGCGCGCGGACTGGCCGATTCCGGAGAGATCATGATTGGAAGCGGCAGTGGCGAATTCGTCTGAGTGGATGGGCGCGCTGGAACAGCCGCGACCGGCGCAACCGGGTTGGCTGGCGTTGCTGGACGAACCGGCAGAGTTCCGTGAGGCATTCGTGTTTGGCGCGGCGCAGCCTGCCGCGCCTGCGGATGATCGTTTGGCACCCGCGCCTGACCCCGGCGAGGATGCGCTGGCCCGCGCCTTTGCCGATGGCGAGGCCGCCGGACGCGCGGCGGCAGAGGCCGAGGCCGAAGCGGCGGCGGCACGCCAACGCGCGCTGCGGCTGGCGTTTCGCACGATTGATGAAACCGCGCGCGATGTGCTGGCCGATGATCTGGCTGAAACGGTGATTGCGCTGTGCGAAGCCGCGCTG
Source organism: Porphyrobacter sp. MBR-49 (assembly GCF_053628655.1). Classification (NCBI taxonomy): domain Bacteria; kingdom Pseudomonadati; phylum Pseudomonadota; class Alphaproteobacteria; order Sphingomonadales; family Erythrobacteraceae; genus Porphyrobacter; species Porphyrobacter sp. MBR-49. Next base: position 85,653 of record NZ_JBRJGU010000008.1, on the reverse strand, counting down.
GCGGAGTGCGCGATTGACAAGGACGCGCTGTTGGCGCGCTGCCACACGGCGGCCAAACGGATTGGAGGGGCGGCAGAAGCGCTGACGCTGCATCTTCACCCCGATGACCTCACCACTCTCGATACCGCAGCGCTGGGGGATTGGCAGGTCATGCCCGATCCGGTGCTGGATCGCGGCGCGGTGATGATCGCCGGGCCGGAAGGTGCGGTCAGCGATGGCCCGGCCGAATGGCGCCGTGCGATTGCCGCAGCGGTGCGCGGATGATCGGAGAACTGCAACTTGACCTCGCCCGGATGCGCGCCGCCCCGGTGGCGAGCGGGCCGGTGCTGACCGGGCGGGTGGTGACTTGCGACGGCGGCTTGATCGAAGTCGCGGGCCTGCCGCTGCCGGTCGGTTCGCTGGGGGCGATTGAAAATGATGCGGGCGCTGAATGTCTCGCCGAAGTGATCGGCTTTCGCGCCGGGCATTCGCTGATGATGTTGCTGGGCGATGCGATGCTGCTGCATCCACAAGCGCGGGTGCGCGCACTGGGCAATCCGGGCGAGGTGCGGGTTGGCCCCGCGCTGCTCGGCCGCGCGGTCGATGCGCTGGGCGATCCGATCGATGGTGGCCCGCGGCTCGATCTGAAACAGGCATGGCCGCTGGCCGGCAGGCGCGAAGGCGCATTGGAGCGCGCCAGCGTGCACGTGCCGTTCGATTGCGGGGTGCGCGCGATCAATGCGCTGGCGACGATGGGGGTCGGGCAACGGCTTGGCATCATGGCCGGATCAGGGGTCGGCAAATCGGTGCTGGTCGATACCATCGCGGGCCATGCGGTGGCCGATGTCATCGTGGTCGCGCTGATCGGCGAACGCGCGCGCGAGGTTTCGGACTTTGTGAACCGCCACATGGCGGGGCATCGGCGCGGCGGGATCGTGGTGGTCGCGGTGCCTGCCGATCACGCCCCCAACCTGCGGCTGCGCGCGGCGCAATATGCCAGCGCGATTGGCGAATATTTCAGGGCGCAGGGCAAGCGCGTGCTGCTGATCCTCGACAGCCTGACCCGCGTGGCCCACGCCGCGCGTGAACTGGCGCTGGTGCTGGGAGAACCCGGCGCGGCGCGCGGATACCCGCCGAGCGCGCTGGCGGCGGTGACACGCATCGTGGAGCGCGCGGGCAATTCGGCACGCACCGGGGGCGCAGTTACCGGGATCTACACCGTGCTGGCCGACGGCGATGATGCCAATGATCCGGTGGTCGATACCGCGCGCGCCATTCTCGACGGGCATATCGTCTTGTCGCGCGCGTTGGCGCAGCGCGGGCATTATCCGGCGATTGATGTGCCCGCCTCGCTCAGCCGGGTGATGGACGATCTGGTGCCGCGAAATGTCGCCGCCGCCGCGCAGCGCCTGCGGGCCTTGATCGCGGCGCGCGAAGACAACCGCGATCTGGTGCTGATGGGCGCTTACCGTGCGGGCAGCGATGCGTTGCTGGATGAGGCCTTGGCCTTGAGCGGCGTGATCGACGCCTTCCTCACCCAGACACGCGGCGCGGCCGAACCGCTCGCCGCCAGTCATCAGGCGCTGCTCAGGTTAATGGCACCAGGCGATGCGTGAGGCGCGCCGACTGGCGCTGATCGAACGCCAGACGCTGATTGCCGACGTCGCGCGCAAGCAGGCGCTGCGCGGGCTTGCCGAGGCGTTGGAGGCCGAAGCCCGCAGCCATGCGCTGGCAGACAAGAGCAAGGCGCTGGTCGCCATCAGCGCAGCCCAGCCGGGGACAACCACCGGAGCGGCGCTGACCGGGCGGGCGGCGTTTACCGCCAGCCTGACGCAGCTCGCCGCCACCGCTGGCAATGCCGCGCACGACGCGGCGCGCCAGAGCGTCTGGCAGGCCGAAACCCTCGCCAAGGCCGAAAGCCGCACCAAACGTCTGGCCGAGCGCGAAGCCGAGGCGCGCGCGGCGCTGGATGCAACCAAGGCGCGGCGCGCGGCCGAGCACGAGGCATCGGCGCTGGCACGCAAGTTGCAAAGCAAGTGAGCGGCCTGACCCCAAACATAGGATAATGCGATGATCCCGTTCCTGCCCGAACTTTCCGTCACCCCCGGCCCGCTGGCAGGGGCAGGAGCGATGCCACTGGCACAGCCGGGCGCAGGGTTGGATTTTGCCGGATTGCTGAGCGCCGCGCAGCCCGCCGCAGATGCCGGAACGCAGCGCAATGCTGGCGCGGCCCTGATTACTGCGCCGCTGCCCGAATTGACCGCGCAGCCCGCCGCGCGCCTGCCGCACGGCACGGGCTTGCCGGAAGGTGGCGCAATTTTGCCGGATCTGGCCGCACCAGACATCACTGATGCCGGAGCCGTTTCGGTCGCGCAGACGCCCGACACCCCTGCCCTGCCCACCCTTCCCGAAGCCGCCCCAGACACCGCCGCGGGCCGGATCGCGCCAGAGGCTCTGGAACAACCCGAAGCGGCCCCGGAAGGCCCGTCTGATGCGGATGCCGATGCACCAGAACCGGAAACGGGACAGCCTGCCCCCGCCGCGCCAATCGCCGAAACGGTGGCTACACTGGTTGCCGCGCCACTTGTCGCAGTGCTTGTGGCTGCCGCCAATCCGCCCGCACCAGTGCCAGTCTCCGCCCGCGCAGCCGCGCGCGCCGGGGCGCAGGTCACGGCTGCCCCGCCCGCGCAGGCCGAGGTGCAGCCGCTGCCAGAGCGGGCCGCTTTGCCCGATACGCCTGCGCCTGCTGCCGCTGCACTGCTGGCCGAACCTGCACCCGCTCCTGCCGCAGCCTCTGCCCCCGCCGCAGCACCCACCACTCAGGCGGCAACCGCCGCTGCCGCGCCGCTTGCCCCCACGACCGCTGCCATCCCGGTGGCAGACAGCGCCGAACCGCGCGCGCCCGCGCCGCAGCAGGAAAGCACCATCGCGCAGGTGGGTGAACTGCGTGAGGCTTTGCGCGCCGCGCGTCCGGAAATGACCCTGCGCCACGCCGAATTCGGATTTGTCTCGCTGCGGGTAGATGCCACTGGCGCGGAAGGCTGGCGCGCCGTGCTGGCGAGCCGCGATCCGGGCTTCGTCCTCGCGATCCACGCCGCGCTGGCCGACCGCGCGATTGCCGCAACCGCCGACAGCGCGGGCACCCACAACAGCGCGGGCCAAAATGGCCAATCCGATCAACGTTACGGGCCTTCCCCTAATGGGGGGCAAGGGTCGTCTCAACCATACTTGGCGCAATCATCGAACCGCGACGAGGGCAGCCAACAGCACCCGCAACAGCGCCAGCCGCGCACCACCGAAACGGTGGCAACGCGCGCCGGTGATGCTGATGCGCAGCACGGCGACCCCCGTCAACGCGGCGTATTTGCCTGACCGGGCAATGACGAACAGGGAGTTAAGTGCGCATGTCCAAGACCAAGGACAAACCCGACAAGGACGGTGAGGACACCGGCAAGTCCGCCAAGAGCGGTAAGGGCGGGATGATGAAGATCATCATCGGCGCGGTGCTGCTGCTCGGCATTGGCGCGGGCGGTGCTTACGGTGCCTTTGCGATGGGCCTGTTCGGCACTGACGCTGCGCACCAAGAAGCCGACGAGCCCAAACTGGTGTTGAAAGGCGAAGCAGACCCTTACCCCGTGCCCGGCGCGGACGCGGAGAAAGACGGCGGCGCGCCGATTTATGGCGATGGCGGCAGCAAATATCGCACTGTCTATTACAGCTTTGCCGAAAGCTTCACCTCCAACCTCGCGGATTCGCCGGGGCTGGTGCAGGTCGAACTGGCGGTGTCCACCCGCCGCGATGGCCGGGTGCTGCAATGGGTGCGGAACCACGAACTGGCGATCCGGTCAGCGATCCTGACGCAACTGGCCGCCACCCCCGAAGCCGAGGTTTATGATGTGGCGGGCAAGGAGCGTCTTGCCAAGCGGCTGACCCAGGCGATCAATGATGTGCTGGAGGAAAACGAAGGCTTTGGCGGGATTGATGCTGTGCATTTCCGGGGGTTCCTGGTCCAATGAGGATGGCCCACGATTTCGCCGCCGCGCGCGCTGCCGCGCAGCATTGCCCGGAACTCACCGGGCACGGCGAGGCGCGCGGCCCGCGCCCGGAAGAACGCGCCGGATTGCTGACGGCATGGCGCCGCGATCTGGCGCGTGCGCTGGCCGATGATCTGTCGCCGCTATTGTCGGATGACCGGCTGGACGTGACCATTGGTGAACCCGATCCGCTGACCGGCGCAGCCGCGCTGGAACGGATCGGCGCGCTTGCCGCCAACAGCCTGCTGCGAGTTGGGGGCGGGGGCGGGGCAGGTGGGGAAACCGCGCTGCTCAGTTTCGATTTTGCCACCGCGCTGGCGCTGACCGACCGTTCTTTCGGGGGTGAGGGCAGGACGGCGGACAATGCGCCCGAAACACTGCCGCGCTCCGCCGCGCTGATGGTGGAGGAAGCCGCGACGATAATCGCGCAGACGATGACGCGCGCGAGTTACGCCGATGCGCCGATCCCCGTCGGCACCGATGCGCGCGGCGAAGTGATGATCCGCAGCGAAAACGCGGCGCGGTTGAAACCCTTTGCCCCCGATGCGGCCTGCCTGATGTTCACGCTGGTGATCGCCAACCAGCAGGGCTGCACATGGCGCGCAAGCCTTGTGGTCACGGCTGAGCGGATGGACCGGCTGCTGCCCGGTGCAGCGCGCACCCCGCGCCCGCGCGCAGACCGCAGGCCCGCCACCGGCACCGCCGCGCCGTTCGCCAACGTGCCGCTGTCGCTGCACGCGGTGCTGGCCGAATTCGATCTTTCGCTCGCGCGGCTTCAGACGCTGAGCCCCGGCGATTCGATTCCGCTCACCATGGGCCGTCAGGTGCCGTTGATGGTGGGCGAACAGGTGCTGGCCTACGGCAGCATCGGCACCGCCGATGACCGCATGGCGATCCGCCTGACCCGCATTCCCGTTCCCGCTTTCGCAGAAGGTGCCGTTTCATGAGTGCTTTTCAACCCGCTGGCCAAAGCCAGTTTGCGCATCGTTTTGGCGATGTCGCCGTGCGCCTCTCGGTCGAGCTGGGCCGCACCGAATTGCCGCTGCGCGAAGTGTTGATGCTGGGCGAAGGCAGCACCGTGCCGCTTGACCGGCTGACCGACGAATTGCTTGATGTCACCGCCAATGGCCGCGTGATCGCGCGCGGCGAAGTGGTGGCGGACAAGGGCCGGTTCGCCCTGCGGATCGTGGCGCTGGTGGGTGAGGATGGGCAGGATATGGCGCCCGCACCATCCGCCGCCGATACCCCTGCAGACGCGCTCTGATCGGGGCGGGACGATGGCCGAATATATCCTGCGGCTCGCGCTGCTGCTGCCGCTGCTGGGCGGGCTGATCTGGGGGAGCCTGTGGCTGACCCGCTACCTGCAAACCCGGCTGGCGGGCACCCCCGGCGCAGGTGGACGTGGGGGCGGACGCGCAGGCGGGCGGCATCTGCAACTGGTTGAAACCAGCCTGATCGCGCCCGGCATGAAACTCGCCGTGGTGCGGTTCCATGATCGCGACATTCTGCTTGGCCTGTCACGCCAAGGCGTTGTGCGGCTGGGCGAAGCGCCCGCGACCTGCGCGGAGCCAGAGTAATGCGCGCCCCGACAATGCTACGCGCAGCGCTGGTGTGCCTGGCCGCGTTAACCATGTTTTTCGCGCCCCTTGCGGCATCGGCCGCAGCGCCCGCGCCCGCGCCTGATCTGGTGACGGCGGGCATCGGCAGCGCGATTGAGCGCGCGCTGGGCGATTCTGGTGCGGGTGAGGATACCCCGTTGAGCCTGTCGCTCCAACTGCTGGTGGTGATGAGCCTGCTCACCATCCTGCCCGCGCTGGTGCTGATGATGACCAGCTTCCTGCGCATTCTGGTGGTGCTGGCGATCTTGCGGCAGGCGCTGGGGTTGCAGGGATCGCCGCCGGGGCAGGTGCTGGCGGGCCTTGCGCTGTTCCTGTCGCTGTTCGTGATGGCACCGACGCTCGATCTGGTGAACGCCAATGCCATCGCCCCCTATGCGGCGGGCACGATCAGCGCCGATGTGGCGATTGCCCAAGGCGGCGAGGCGTTCCACGCCTTCATGCTCAACCAGACGCGCGAAACCAACCTGATAATGTTCACCGATATTGCGGGGGGAGGCACCTTTGCCAACGGCAAGGACGTGCCCTTCTCGATCCTGCTGCCCGCCTTCGTGACCAGCGAATTGGAAACCGCGTTCCAGATCGGGTTCATGATCTTCCTGCCGTTCCTCGTCATCGATCTGGTGGTGGCGAGCGTGTTGATGAGCCTCGGCATGATGATGCTGTCGCCCACCATCATCTCCTTGCCGTTCAAGCTGCTGTTGTTCGTGCTGGTCGATGGCTGGGCGCTGCTGATGGGCTCACTGGCAATGAGTTTCGGATGATGGGCGAAGATGCACAACTGCTCGCGCTGGCCGATCAGACCTTGTGGGTCACCGCGCTGATCGGCGGGCCGGCGCTGATCGCGGCGTTGGTGGTCGGGCTGGTGGTCGGGATCATTCAGGCGGCGACATCGGTCAATGAACAGACCCTCAGCTTCATTCCCAAACTGGCGGTGACGGCGCTGGTGTTCGTGGTGCTGGGCGCGGCGATGATGGGGCTGCTCGCCGATTTCATGCGCGAGATCATGGCGCAGGTCGCCGGGCTGTCGATGTGACGCCATGAACGTCCTCGATTTCGGGCTGGGCAGTCTTGAAGCGCAGTTGTGGCAGATCCTGTTCCTGTCGATCCGCTGCGGCGCGGCGCTGATGGCGGCGCCGATGGTGGGCGGCATGGCAGTGCCCGCACCGGTGCGCATCCTGCTGTCGATCGTGCTCGGTTTTTTCATCGCCACCTGGGTGCCGTTGCCCCCCGCGCCCGAATTGCTGAGCTTCGCCGCGGTGCTGGCGGTGCTGCACGAAGTGCTGGTGGGCACCGCGCTGGGGTTTGTGCTGCAACTCGCGTTCTCGATCCCGCTGATCGCGGCAGAGCAGATTTCGGGCACCATGGGACTCGCAATCGCCACTTCGATCGACCCATCAAGCGGCGCGCAATCGGGCGCGCTGGGGACATTTTTCGGACTGGTGTTAAGCCTGCTGTTCTACGCCATCGGCGCGCATCTGCTGTGGTTTGAATTGCTGATCGAAAGTTATCGCCTGCTGCCTGCGGGCGAGTTCGGGTTCGGCGCGTGGCAGGCGCAGAACGTCGCCGCCTTCATGGGTTATGGCTTTGCCACTGCGGCCGCGATTGCGCTGCCGGTGGTGCTGGTGTTGCTGCTGGTGCAGGTGCTGACCGGCCTGCTGGCGCGTTCGGCCCCGGCGTTGAACCTGTTTGCGCTCGGCCTGCCTGCGGGCGCGCTGGCGGGGATTGTCGCGCTGATCATTGCGATCCCGGTAATGGTGCAGCAATTCGAAGGCGTGATCGAGGCCGCGCTGGATTACAGCACCGGGCTGATCGCGCCGGAGACCCCGCAATGAACGGGGAAACGCGCTAATGGCTGAGGAAACTCCGGGCGAAAAGACGTTCGAGCCGACCCATAAACGCCGCGCGGATGCGGCCAAGAATGGCGACGCGCTGCGTTCGCGCGAAGTCGCCACCGTCGCGGCGGTGGGGACAGGCGGGCTGGCCTTGATGGGGCTGGGGCCGTGGCTGAATGACAGTATCGGGCAGGTGGCGCGGGCGGGTTTTACCTTTGATCGCGCGGCATTGGATGGCTTTGCTCCCGGCGCGGTGATGGGCGAAGCGGCGCTGGCGCTGCTGCCCCCGGTGATGGCGATCGGGCTGGTGGTGGCGATCATCACCATCGCTTCGCAATTGCTGCTGGGCGAAGGGCGTTTCAACCCCGGCAATGCCGCGTTCAAGGGATCGCGCATCAACCCGCTATCGGGGCTGAAACGGATTTTCGGTGTTCAGGGGCTGATCGAACTGGGCAAGGGCTTGCTCAAACTCGGATTGCTGGGCGGGATCGCGTGGTGGTGGGCGGCGGGCCGCCTGCCGGGTCTGCTGGCGCTCGGCCACAATCCGCTGGAAACCCAGATCAGCCTTTCGCTGGATGCGATCAGCAGCCTTGTGGGGGTGCTGCTGATTGGCCTGTTGATCATCGCCGGGATCGATTATCCGCTGCAAATCTTTCAACGAAACAAGCGGTTGAAGATGAGCCTGCAGGAAATAAAGGATGAAAACAAGCAAGCCGAAGGCTCACCCGAAATGAAATCAGCGCGGCGTCAGCGGCAACGCGATCTGTCGCGCGGCGGGGTGGCCAAGGCGATGAAGGAAGCGCAGTTCGTAATCGTCAACCCGCTGCATTTTGCCGTCGCGTTGACCTATGATCCCGCGCTGGCGTCCGCCCCGGTGGTGCTGGCCAAAGGGCGCGGCGAAACCGCGCTGGCGATGCGCGAAATCGCGGGCGAGGAAGGCCTGCCGCTGCTCGAATACCCGCAGCTGGCCCGCGCGGTCTATTTCACCACCCGTCCCAACCAGATGGTGCGCGAGGAATTATATGTCGCCATCGCCTCGCTGGTCGCCTTCGTGATGGCATTGAAACGCGGGCAGCACCCGCGCCGCCCGGTGATCGACGTGCCCGCCGAACTGCATTTTGATGGCGATGGGAAAGTCGCCCGAAAGGCTTAAACCGCCGCGCAATCACCCGTCCTCCTGCACATGGAAACCTCGGGCTCATCAATCATCGCGGCGCTTGGCGCGGGCAGCGGCATCGATTTCGGGTCGCTGGCCAATGATATTTCCGAAGCCAGCTTTGCCGTGCAACGCGGAACGTTGGAAGCCCGCAGGACCACCTTGGAAGCGCGGATTTCGGCGGCGGCGCAGCTGCGCAGTTCGGTCACCAGCCTTGCCAGCGCGCTGGGTGATCGCATCCGCAACGGCGATCTGGCCCCGCGCGGCACGCTTGGCAATCCGGCAGTGGCGCAGGTATCCGTGCCAACCGGATTAAGCCCGCGCGGCAATTTCTCGCTCGAAGTGACACAGCTTGCCCAGGCGCAAACGCTGGTGTCGAAAAGCTATGCCAGCCGCGATGCATTGGTGGGCGAAGGCACGTTGACCATCCGGTTCGGCACCGTTGCCGGGGCCGGGTTTACCGCTGATGCGGCGCGCGATGCGCTGGCCATTGATGTCACTGCCGACGATACCCTGAGCACCATCGCCAGCAAGATCAATCAGGCCGGCGGGGGTGCGATCAGCGCCTATGTCGCGCAAGGATCAGGCGGCGCGCAGTTGGTGTTGAAAGGCGCAGAAGGCGCGGCCAGCGGCTTTATGCTCGAAACGGCAAGCGCCAACCCCCTGCCGCTGGGCGGGGCGGGCGATCTGTCGTTTCTGGCGTGGCAACCGGCCAGCGATGCGGGCGAGCTGCGCACCACCGCGCGCGATGCGGTGTTCCTGCTCGATACGGTCGAAATCACCAGCCCCACCAACCGCGTCACCGGGCTGCCCGGCGGGTTCACCCTCAATCTTTCCGCCACCAATATCGGCGCGCCGACCAGCCTCAGCTTTGCCAGCAACACTGCTGCGATATCGGGCGTGATGAATGATTTCGTCGCGGCGCTTAATGATATCGTCGCGCAGGTCAATGAACTGGCCGCGCCGGTTGGCGGCCAGCTGGGCAATGATCCGGGCGCGCGCGAATTGCGCCGCGATCTGGCGCAGCTGGCGAGCCAGGTGGTGATGCCGGGTGCTGCCGCAGGCGCGCCGCGCACGCTTGGTGATCTGGGCCTTGCGCTCAATCGCGATGGCACCTTCCGGCTCGATAATGCGCGCCTGAATCAGGCGCTTGAAACCAATGCCGAAGCGGTCGCGGCGATGTTCACGGTGGGGCCGTCGGGCGTGTTCGCGACGATGGACCGGTTCGCGCGTGACAACAGCCTGATCAGCGATCCCGGTTCGCTGGGCGGGTCGCTGCGGCGGTTTGAAACCCAGCTGGCCAGTTCGGATGCGCGGCTGGAAGCGATTGCAAAGCAGCAGGAAGCCCTGCGCGAACGGCTGACCCTGCAGTTCGTCGCCTCCGAACGCCGCGTCGCGGCCTCGCAATCGACGCTGTCCTTCCTGCGTGCGCAGTTTGCCCCGCGCACGGCGGATGGGTTTTAAGGGAAAACGGCCATGCAGATGCTCACCCGCAACCCCGCTGCCGCCTATCGCCGGGTCGAACTTGACGCCCGGATCGAGGCATCGGGCAGTGGCAATCTCACCCGCATCTGTCTGGAGGAAGCGATTGCCGCGCTAGGCCAGGCCTTGGCCGCGCTAGACCGGGCCTCGGGTGCCCCTCGCCCGGCATTGGCGCGGGCGCAAAGCATCACCTTGTGGCTGGCGCAATCACTCGCGCCGGACCATCCGCTCTATGCCAGCCTGCTGCAATTCTATGGCGGGTTGGCAAGCGAGATCGGGGCCAATCTCCTACATCCTGATCGCGGTGTGATTGAACGAATAATGCACGATATCAGAGATGTGCTTGCCGCTGCGGGATGATTGCGGACAATGTTTCACGTGAAACATTGGCGGAACATCAGCAAAACCGGCGCGTCTATCCGATCCATTCCGCGATGATCCGCGCCGCATCCGCCGGGTCTTCGAGCGGGTGGAAATGGGTGCGGTCGGGTCGATGGAGATCGGTGCCCTGCGGCAAGATTTTGGCAAGATCAGGCCAGGTCGGAGAGCTTGTGAAATCACCCATGCCGGTCTGCTTGGCGCGCACCACCAGCACCGGAATATCGACCGTGCGCGCCGCATCCAGAATCGCACCATTGCTGCGGCTGGAGGCATAGACGCTGGCCTCCACCTCAGGCGCGCAGGCGAGTTCATACCCCTCGCCCGATGGGGCCGGGACAAGGCCGTGGCGGCAGTAATCGGCGAAAACGCGGCGGTCGAACAGGCGATAGGGATCGCGGGCCGCAAACCGTTCGATCATCGCTTCGGGTGAGGCAAAATCGCGCTTGCGGCGGATTGTGGGGTGGGGATTGTCTTCGGAAAACAACGGCTCCGGCGTAGCGTAGAATGCGGGCGCGAAGATCACCGGATCGAACAATACCAGCCGGGTGAACACGCCGGGATGGTCGGCGGCTGCCTGCAGCAGGGCGTGCGCCCCCATCGAATGGCCGATGCCAATCGCGCCAGTGATCCCCGCCGCGCCAAGAAACCCGGCAATATCACTCGCCGCCAATCGCCAATCGCTGATCGGCCCGCCGCCGGATTGCCCATGCCCGCGCAGATCAACCGAATAGACGGGATGCGCGGGGAATTGTTCGATAATCGCATCAAACACCCGCCCGTGAAACCCGGTGGCATGGGCAAAGATCAACGGTGGCTGATCGCTGTCCGGTGCGGCCCAATGGTGCACGGCCAGCGTGATATTATTGACGGCATAGGTCTGGGTGATCGGGGCAATGCGGTGCGGTATCATGCCGCTGCCAAACCGGATCGCGCCGGTGGTGTCAATCACGCGGTTTTGGCAGAGGCAAGCTCAACATCACCGCGATGGCGAACGAAATGCAGCGCCTCAGCCAGCCGCGACGGCGCGATCAGGTGCAGACCCGCGCCATAGAGCACCACGCCCAGCGGCACCGCCAGCATCAACGCCAATAGCGGCATCAGATCAGGCGGCAGCAGCGTCATCAGCCCCGCCACACCCGCCGCCATCGCCAGCGCGGCGGCCAGCGGCGGCGCGATTGCGCGCATCAATCCGTCAATCCGCAGGCCAAGCAACCCGCCCGAAAACCGCACCGTTGCCGCCGTCAGCACGCCCATGCCGCCAACCCAGCCCCAGGCAAATCCGTTCACACCCCATTGCGACCCGATCAGAAAAGCGCAGGGCATCACCACGCTCCCCAGCATCGCGATTTTGAGCGCCATGCCCGGCACGCCGCGCGCATTGGTGGCGGGGGCAAACAGGATCTGCAGGGTCATCATCGCCATCGCCGCCGAAAGGACTGGCAGCAGCGGGACGATCTCGACCCACTGATCACCCAGCAGCACCGGCACCAGCACCGGCGCGACCACCGCCATTCCGGCATAGGCGGGCAGCGCCACCAGCATCACCAGCCGGATCGTGGCGAGCAGCGCCGCTGCGCCTGCGTCATTCTGACCATCGGCCTGCTGGCGCGAATAGGCGGCATAGGCGACTTCGTTGATCGGCGGCACGAACTTGGACGCAAGCAATTGCGCCAGAAACAGCCCGGTGGTGTAAACCCCCAGCATATGCGGATCGAGCACCCGGCCCGCGATCATCACATCGGCCTGACTTTGCACGAACCAGAACAACTGGGTCACGGTCATCACCCCGCCAAAGCCCGCGATATGGCCTACGCCGGAAAAGCGGAAAATCGGGCGGATCGGCGATTTTGCAGCCCAGGTCATACCGATCGCTTCGGTCACAATCATCACCAGCGGGGCGGCGACCAGCGTCCATACCCCCCACCCGCTCAGCGCCCCGGTCAGCGCGGTGGCCGCTCCGGTAAGCGCCGCGGCAAGGCGCACCTGCGCCGGACGGCGGAAATCCATCCGGCGGCTGAGGATCGCGTGCGGCAGCGCGCAAAACGGCACCGCCAGATACAGCAGCGATAACACCCGCAGCAGATCGGCAACCTCGGGCTGGCCAAACCACAGCGCCACCAGCGGCGCAGCGAGAAACTGCGTCAGCGCCAGCCCGCCATTGAGCAGGATCAGCATCCCCAGCGTCTGGCGCAGGCGTTCCTCGCTCACCTCCGCCTCGCGGATCAGCGCGCTGGCAAGGCCCCAGCCGTTCATGGTGCTGAGCAGCATCAGCATCACCTGCGCCATCGCGAACAGCCCGTAATCATGCGGAGCGAGCAGGCGGATCACGATCAACGTCGAACACCACGACACGATCTGAGTGAATATCTGGCTTCCCGAGCGCCAGATCACCGCCGTGCGCACTTGCGCGGCGAGCGATGGGCGAGAGGAGAGGGGGGCGATGTCAGCCATGCGCCAAGCGCCGCGCGGGCGCGCCGATTTCCAGCGGGAAACCCGCTATTGCCGCGACCGTCAACGGGTCGGCTGCAATCGTGCTTTCGAACATCATACACCTGCTACGCCAAAAGGCGGCTGCGGCGTTAAGCCTTAGCGCAGCGGTGTAACCACGCGGTTAACCAACCGCCGTGGGCGGATTTAAGGCGCTAACCTTAGAACACAACCACAGAGCGGATCGACTTGCCTTCGTGCATCAGTTCAAACGCGGTGTTAATGTCCTCCAGCCCCATCACGTGGGTGATCATCGGGTCGATCTGGATCTTGCCGGTCATATACATATCGACGATCTTGGGCACATCGGTGCGGCCCTTGGCCCCGCCAAACGCGGTGCCGCGCCAGTTGCGCCCGGTGACAAGCTGAAACGGGCGGGTGGCGATTTCCTTGCCCGCTTCGGCCACCCCGATGATGATGCTGGTGCCCCAGCCGCGGTGGCAGGCCTCCAGCGCGGTGCGCATCACTTCGGTATTGCCGGTCGCATCAAAGGTGTAATCCGCGCCGCCATCGGTCATTTCGACGATCTTGGCGACGGTTTCCTCGCGGCTCAGCCCCTTGGTGTTGAGGAAGTCGGTCATGCCGAATTTCCGGCCCCATTCTTCACGCGCAGGGTTGATATCCACCCCGATGATCTTGCCCGCGCCCGCCAGCCGCGCGCCTTGCAGCACGTTGAGGCCGATCCCGCCCAGTCCGAACACCGCGACATTGTCGCCGACCTGCACTTTGGCAGTGTTGGTGACTGCGCCGACCCCGGTTGTGACCCCGCATCCGATATAGCAGGCGGATTGGAACGGCGCGTCCTCGCGGATTTTGGCGACCGCGATTTCGGGCAGCACGGTGAAATTGCTGAAGGTGGAACAGCCCATGTAGTGATAGATCGGTTGACCTTTATAGCTGAACCGGGTGGTACCATCGGGCATCAGCCCCTTGCCCTGCGTGGCGCGGATCGCGGTGCACAGGTTGGTCTTGCCGCTGAGGCAGCTTTTGCACTGGCGGCATTCGGGCGTGTAGAGCGGGATCACGTGATCGCCGGGCTTTACACTGGAGACACCCGCGCCGACCTCGCGCACGATGCCTGCGCCTTCGTGGCCGAGCACGCTGGGGAAGATGCCCTCGGAATCCAGTCCGTCGAGCGTATAGGCGTCGGTATGGCAAATGCCGGTCGCCATGATTTCAACTAGCACTTCGCCGGGCTTCGGGCCTTCGAGGTCAAGCTCGACGATTTCGAGCGGTTGTTTCGCGGCGAAGGCAACGGCGGCGCGGGTTTTCATGGGTTTGGTCTCCTTTGCGGGCACCTATTCCCATGCTGCGCCCGCTTGGCAAGTCTCACCTGCTAGTAGGAACGGCTTCGTGATCGAAGGGGCAATGACGACACGCCGAACCGCAGCACTTGCCGCGCGTGAGATGGGCCACCCGCGTAAACACGGTGTAGCCGGTTTCAGGATCGCGATAGGTCGTCTCCCCGCGCGCGCAGGCGGCTTCGTGCAGGGCGTGCCACGGGGGTTCGGTCATGCCGCGCGGCGATAGGGGCAAAATGCTTTTGATGCCATAAGCGAAACAAAATTGCCGTGATGGGCAGGATACCGGCTTGCGCGCGTTACGCTTTTGCGCTCTGTGTTTCGGTCATTGAACCATCGCATCCTTCGGAGAACGCCCTTGCGTTTCGTGCTGTTTGTCGCCGCCCTGCTGTTTGCCATGCCTGCCCTCGCACCCCTTTCGGCTCAGGGGATCGAGCAGACCAAGGGTGATTACGAGGACAAGTTCCGCCAGCTTGATGAAGTGCTGCCCACCCCCAACACCTACCGCAATGCCAGCGGCGCGCCGGGGCATGAATATTGGCAGCAAAAGGTCGATTACCGCATCACTGCCGAATTGGACGAGCCGCGCCGCAGGATCACCGCGCGCGCCACCATCCGCTACACCAACAATTCGCCCGACAGCCTGCCGTGGCTGTGGATGCAACTGGATCAGAACATCTTCCGCAAGGATTCGATGGCCGAACTGACCGATGCCTTCGGTGGCCCCGGTCGGCGCGGGCCGAAGGTGACGCTGGGTTCCGGCGACACGCCGACCAAGCTTTCGATGGACGAATTGCGCCGCCAGCAGGCGATGGCCGACAATTCCTATGGCTATGATATCAGCGCGGTACGGGACATGGCGGGTGCGGATTTGCCGCACACCATTGTCGGCACACTGATGCGGGTTGATTTGCCGCAGCCGCTGGCACCGGGGGCCAGTACCGAATTCGCGATCGAATGGGCGTTCAACATCGTCGAGGAAGATGCGGTGGTTGCGCGGTCAGGCTATGAACATTTCCCCGATGATCCGCGCAAGGGCGGCAACGACATCTTCCTGATCGCGCAATGGTTCCCGCGCATGGTCGCCTATTCGGATTACGAAGGCTGGCACAACAAGGAGTTTCTGGGCCGCGGCGAATTCACGCTGGAATTCGGCGATTACGAAGTCGCCATGACCGTACCGGACGATCACATCGTGGCATCGACCGGCGTGTTGCAAAACCCCGACGCGGTGCTTACCGCCGCGCAGCGGCAACGGCTGGAAGCGGCGAAGAACGCCGATGCGCCGATGTTCATTGTCACCCCGCAGGAAGCCGCCGCTGCCGAAGCTGGCGGCCCGCGCGGCACCAAGACCTGGCAGTTTTCCGCCACCAACGTGCGCGATTTCGCCTGGGCCTCCAGCCGCAAGTTCATGTGGGACGCGCAAGGGGTGAAACAGCCCGGCGCCGAAAACGAAACCGTGATGGCGATGAGCTTCTGGCCCAAGGAAGGCGGCGATCTGTGGCGTAAATATTCGACCGCCGCGGTGGCGCACACGCTGAAAGTCTATTCGAGCTTTAGCTTTGATTACCCCTATCCCACCGCGCAGTCGATCAACGGGCCGGTCGGCGGGATGGAATATCCGATGATTACCTTCAACGGCCCGCGCACCACCCTGAACAAGGATGGCAGCCGCACCTATTCCGAGGCAGAAAAGGTGTTTCTGGTGGGCGTGGTGATCCACGAAATCGGGCACATCTACTTCCCGATGACGGTCAATTCGGATGAACGCCAATGGACGTGGATGGATGAAGGGATGAATTCCTTCCTCGATTCGGTCGCGGGGTATGAATGGGATCCCGATATGCCGTGGACCCGCAGCCTGCCACGCGACATGGTCAGCTATATGGTGTCAAGCGAACAGCAGCCGATCATGACGCAATCGGATTCGGTCACCAATCTCGGTGCCAATGCCTATGGCAAGCCCTCCGCCGCCTATCACCTGCTGCGCGATACCATCATCGGGCGCGAACGGTTCGATTTTGCGCTGAAAGAATATGCTCGCCGCTGGAAGTTCAAGCGGCCCACCCCGGCGGATTTCTTCCGCACGATCGAGGAAGCATCGGGCACCGATCTCGACTGGTTCTGGCGCGGGTGGTTCTACACCACCGATCACGTCGATATTGCGCTCGATTCGATCTACCGGCTGAAAGTCGATACCAAGAACCCCGATGTCGATCTGCCGCGCCGCCGCAAGGAACGCGACGAGGAGCCTGATCCGGTCGGCGTCGGGCTGAATAAACAGCAGCGCCTGCCGATCTGGGTGCTCGAAAACCCCGGCGTGACCGATTTCTACGACGATAATGATCAGTTCACCGTCACCCCCAAGGATCGCAAAAGCTACACCGATTTCCTCGAAGGACTGGACCGCTGGGAACGCACCGCGTTTGATCGCGCGGTGAAGGAAGACGCGAATTATTACGTCCTCAACTTCAGCAACAAGGGCGGTCTGGTGATGCCGATCATCCTTGGTTTGACCTTCAACAACGGCAAGACCGAGAAGATGATGATCCCGGCGGAAATCTGGCGGCGCAACGCGCGCGAAGTCGCCAAGTTGCTGGTGTTCCCCAAGGGCAAGGAATTGGTGCAGGTGGTGGTCGATCCAGACTGGGAAACCGCCGATGCCGATATCGAAAACAACCACTATCCGCGCCGGATCATCCCGAGCCGGATCGAAGCCTTCAAGGATGAAGCCAGCAAGGCCCGCGTCAGCCGCGACCTTATGGGCGAAGCCGCAGGGGCCGAGAAAGTGAAAGACCGCAAGTGATGCTGCGCCGCGCGTTCCTGCTGATCGCGCTGCTGCTTGCCGTCCCGGCTTGGGCGCATCAGCAGAAAATCGCGATCAGCACGATATCGGTCAACCCGCGCACGGATCAGCTCGAACTGGTGCATCAGGTGCCGGTTCACGACGCCGAACACGCGCTCAGGGTGCAGGGGATAAAGGTGCCCGATATCATCGGCAGCGCCGATAGCCGCGAAGCCTTTGCCCACTATGTCGCGCGGCGGTTTCTGCTGGAGATCGATGGTGAGCCGATCGCGCCCAGCTATGTCGGGAGCGAGATCAGCGGCGGCAGCCTGTTTGTCTATCAGGAAGCGCGCGCGCCGCCGCCGGACGCGCAAATCCGGGTGAATTCGCAGATCCTCACCGATGTCTGGGCGCGGCAGGAAAACCGGGTCAATATCGGCAGCGGAACAAAGGTGATCACCTTCATCTTCACCGCCGGGGACACCGCGCAGAGCGCGCTCTTGTCCCGGTAATGGCGTGCCCACCGGGTGCAGCGGCGGCGGCGTGACGCATTCACCCTTGAAACTGATCGCAACTTCCTCGGTTCCTTCGCCGACATAATTCGTTGCAAAACCACGGTCACGCTCTAGGAATCGGCGCGGGGGGCTGGACTGGTGCATGACTCGACCGAATTAGCCGCATCCGGAATTGCGGTTCTGGGGAGAATGTTTGGCGAATTCCGGCTCGAGACGGCGGGCGGTGCCCCGTTGTTGCTCAGCAATCGCCGAGGCATGCTGCTGGTTGCTTTGCTGTGCCTTCAGCCGGATCGCCGCCTTGATCGAGAGACGCTGTGCCAGATTTTGTGGCCTGACCGGTTTCAAACCCAAGCCAAGGCCAGCCTCAGGCAATGCCTGCTGGATCTCCGCCATCAGTTCGAGAACGATGGCTTGGGCAATCTCCTGATTGTCACGCGCTCGGCGGTCGCGCTCGATCGCAATCTTCTGCTGTCCGATCTGTCCATGCTGGAAGACGCGTTGGAACAGGGCGATGCCGATCAGGCCGCGACCATCCTCGAAGGCATCGTCAATCTGCCAATCCTGCAGGGCATGACATTCAACCGTGCTTTCGATGGCTGGCTTGCGCTCAAACGGCAGGAGGTCGATGCGAGGCTGCGTCAGGCGATTGCGCGGCTGGTCACAGAATTGCGGGCAGCGGGTGAGCCTGAACTGAGCGCACGACTGAGCGCTGCCTCGCAGGCCCGCTATCCGGCCGCACGCAGCGCCGCCGAAATCGCGCTTGCGGTTTTGCCCTTGGGTCAGATCGATCATGTCGGCGGCGACTTCTTTCTGGCGGAGGGCATCACCGATGAATTGAGTGCGCGGCTGGGCAAGGTGGAAGGCATCGCGCTGGCCGGACGCACATCGATCCTTGCGGTCGCGGAACGGGGGCAGACGCTGACCGAAATGGCCGCCAGCCTCAGGGTGACGCATCTGGTTGAAGGCGAAGTCACGCGCACGCATGATAGCATCACAGCCCGTATCGCCCTGATCGAAGGCGCAACTGGCACCGAAATCTGGGCAGACCGGATCACCGGTTCGATCGACGATTTTTTCGATTCGCGCAAAGTCATCGGCAATAATGTGATTGCGGCAATCTGCCGGGTGCTTGGCCTGTCGCTATCACCGGCGCCAATGCGGCGGATGACCACCAACCGCGCGGCCTATGCCCTGTATCTGCAAGGCCTTTCGCTGTTGCGGCGATCAATCTCCGATGGCGCTGCGGCCAAATCGGTCGAATTGCTGGAGGAGGCGCTGACGCTCGATCCCGAATTTGCCGAATGCTGGACCGCGCTGGCCGATGCCCATGTCCACAATGCGGTCTATACGCCGTGTCTCGACCGGGTCGAACGGTCGCGCAAGGCGGCGGACTGCGCTCGGCGGGCGGTCGCGCTCGATCCGGGTCAGGGGCATGGGCTGACGATTCAGGGGATTCATGAATGGACTCGCCAGAACCCGGCGGGCGCGCTTGACCTCGCGTTCGAGGCCTATGCCCGCGAGCCGCGCAATGCCGATGTCGCGCTGCGGCTGGGGTCATTCCTGCTCTATATCGGTCGAACCCGCGCCGCGCTGCCATTCATCGAGGCGGGGGTTGAACAGGACCCGGTCTATGGGCGAAATTACGTAATTCTTGCCACCGCATATTTCAACCTGGGCGAGATGGACGCGGCGCTGGCGGCAGGGCAGCGGATGGTCGATCTGGGGATGCCCGGAATGTGGCTGGCCGCGATCCAGGCGGCGAGCGGCGCACATGAGCAAGCAACCGCGACCTATTATGCCTCGCGCATGCTGATGAATACGGTGATCCTGCCCCCGGCCGGCACCGAGCCGATGAACGATACGGTGCGCGATGCCTATTGGGGGATTGGCGCAAGGGGGTGTTGCAGCGGCGATGACAGCGCACGCATGGCCTATTGCGCCATGCTCGATGGGTTGCACCAGACCATGCCCGATCCGCATGACCCGACGATCGCCTTCCCCGCGATCTGGATGGGCCATGCTGATCTGGTGATGAAAATCTATCGTGAACGCATCCATCCGGCCAATATGTTCGGCCTGATGAGCCTGTGGGCCGATGTCGAGCCGATCCGTCGGATCCGGCTGCATCCGGGCTTTATGGACTTTGCCGAAAACATCGGCCTGGTCGAGGCGTGGAACCGCCACGGCTGGCCTGATCTGATGCCGGAAGGGCCGCACGGGGCCTGAACGGCTACGAATTGACGCTTTTTTGACGATCCGCCGGGTTGACCGCACCCCGCTGCGACAGGCATTTTGGCATCTGTCATATCGCACTGGAATCCAGCTGTTTTGAACACCATCCCGACCATCGGGATCGGCGCAGGATGCGTTTTGCCTGTGTTGTTCTTAACCGGAATGGTCGCCAGCAGATGACGCGAATTGAGCAGGCAGAGGCCAGCCGCAACCGGGCCGAGTATCGCCCAGTCGGTGGTGCGATACTGCTGCAAGAATACAGGCCGCGCTGACGGGGGGAAGCGCGGCTTGAGCTCCGGTGGGTGGGGATGCGACCACTCCGCCCACCGGACTTCGTCCAGATATGTTCCCCCAAGGGAATACTATCATGGCGATGCCATCACCCAAACTTGCCCATGTTGTCTATCGCACGCACCAGCTTGAGGCGATGCTGCGCTGGTATCGGGCCGTGTTCGGGGCGGAGATCGTCTATCGCAACCCCGCGCTCGCCTTCCTTACTTTTGATGATGAACATCACCGGCTGGCCTTTGCCGATCTTGGGGTGATTGCCCCTGATGGCGGCGATGCTGCGCAGGCCCCGGTCGGGGTGGATCATGTCGCCTACGAAGTGCCCTCGCTAACGGTATTGCTGGAAACCTGGGAAGACCTGAAAGCCAAGGGGATCGAGCCCTATTGGTGCGTCAATCACGGGATGAGCGCTTCGCTCTACTACGCCGATCCCGATGGCAACCAGATGGAGTTCAGCGTCGATTGCTTCGCCAGCAAGGGCGAATGCCGCGATTATTTCCAAGGCGACAGGATCGGCGCCAACCCGGTCGGAACCGAATATGATCCGGCCGATTGGCTCGCCCGCTTGCGCAGCGGGGCGAGCGAGGCGGAATTGCTGGCGATCGACCTTGCCGCGCCGGTTTCTCCCATCCGCGGGCGGCTTGAGGCGCTGTCTGCGTGACACACGGCCGCCCTTCGCGTTGCAATTTTGACCTGTCGGGCAAAGTCGCGCTCGTCACAGGCGGCAACCGGGGGATCGGGCGCGCGATAGCCATTGGTCTTGCCCAGGCAGGCGCAGCCGTCGCGATCCTGGCACGCAACGCCGATCGCAATGCCGAGGTTGAGGCCGAACTGGAACGGATCGGCCGCCGCACCCACGCCGATATTCTCGATGTGACCGACCGCACCGCGCTCGCTCCCGCGATTGCGAGCGTGGAGCGCGCGCTCGGCCCGATCGATATCCTCGTCAACAATGCCGGCAATACTGATGTCAGCGGCGGTGTCCTGCACCAATCGGAACAAGGCTGGGACAACGCCATCGCCACCCATCTGACGGCAACTTTCCTGCTGTCAAAGGCCGTGGCGGCATCGATGCAGCAGCGCGGGCACGGCAAGATCATCAACCTTGCCAGCATGTATTCGATCTTCGGCGCGGCAGCCGTGCCGTCCTACGCCGCCGCCAAAGGCGCGGTTGTGCAACTGACCAAATCCATGGCGATCGAACTCGCGCCGCACGGTATCCAGGTCAACGCCATCGCGCCGGGCTGGATCGCGACCGAAATGACGCAGATCGCGCGCGCCGATCCCGATTGGAGCGATTTCAACGCAATGCTTATCGCGCGGACTCCGGCGGGGCGGTGGGGCGAACCGCAAGAATGTGCGGGCGCGGCGGTGTTTCTGGCCAGTCCGGCCGCCAATTTCGTCACCGGCATCACCTTGCCGGTCGATGGCGGATATTCGGTGTTCTGATGGGGTGCGCCGCGCATCGAACCAGTATCAACCGACAAGTTTGGACAAGTAGGGGGTAATTCCATGACGAGTGCAGCCATTCGATCGCCCATGATCGGCTCCGCCGAAGCGACACCCGACACGCCGCGAACGGGGCCAGCGACCGACCGGATCGTTGCGCTCGACTTCGTCAGGGGAGCAGCGCTTTTCGGCATTCTGCTGATGAACATTACCGGCTTCGGCCTGCCCCACGCCTATGGCAATCCCACGAATGCCGGCGGTGCCGAGGGGCTCAACCTGCTGTCCTGGGTGATCATCCAGATCGGTTTCGAAGGAACCCAAAGAGGGTTGTTCTCGATGCTGTTCGGAGCAGGCATCATCCTGTTCACGTCCCGGCTGGAGGCGAAGGGCCGCACTGACGTCGCCGATATCTATGCGCGCCGCAACCTGTGGTTGATCGCGTTCGGCATGATCAATGGCTTCTTCCTGCTATGGAGCGGCGACATCCTGTATTTCTACGGGCTGACCGCGCTGCTGGTCTTTCCGTTCCGCAAATTAAGCGCGAAGTGGCTGATTATCATCGGTGTCGCGGGCCTGATGGCGAACGCGCTCTGGAACGCCAAGGACACTTCGGACTTGATGCGCAATCATGCCGCCTATGAGGCATCGCAAACCGAAGGGGCAAAGCTGACTGCCGATCAGAAAGCATGGGCCGGTGAATGGGCGTCAGCGCTGGAAGAATACAGCCCGTCACCCGAAGCCCAACAGGATTATGTCGAAAAAAGAACCGCCAGTTACTGGAGCGCCTTTGCGCAGGTCGCGCAAGAGACGGCCCATGCAGAGAGCTGGTATTTTTACCGCTGGTTCTTCGATGTTTTCAGCATGATGCTGATCGGTATGGCGCTGTATAAAATGGGCGTTCTCACGCTAGCGCGTTCGCTCCGTTTCTACCTTGCGTTGATCGTGTGCGGTTATGGCGTCGGGCTGACTGTCAACCTGTTCGAAACACGCTGGGTAATCGATAACGGGTTCAGTCTCCTCGCCATGAGCCAGTCCCAGATCACCTATGACCTTGGGCGGATAGCGACCACTGCGGGGCACCTCGGCCTGCTTTTGCTGATCGTGCGATCGGGTGTGTTTCCCCTGTTTCAGCACGCGCTGGCCTGCGTCGGGCGGATGGCGTTCACCAATTATCTCACCCATTCGCTGGTCTGCGCGATCCTGTTCGTGGGTCTGGGCCTGTTCGGACAGCTTGAGCGGCACCAGCTCTATTATGTCGTGTTCGCGATCTGGGCGGCGCAGCTGATCATCAGCCCGTTGTGGCTTCGTCATTTTCAGATGGGCCCGCTCGAATGGCTCTGGCGCGGTCTGACCTATGCCGAGTTTCCGAAGTTTCGGCGCGAAGCAGTGGTCGCCGGATGAACGCGTTCTAATCTGGGGCTCTGGGGCTCTGATCCTTTGATGCGCTGGCGCCGGACTGGCCGCTTGTTGCAATCGGCCGAGCGTTCACCTATCCTTGCGGGTATGGCCCGGTTGAAAGCTTTTGTGTTGATATGCTGCATTGTCAGCCTGTTTGTGCAGAGCACTGCCTATGCTGCTGCCCCTTCGCAAAGCGCGATGGGCGCAGGTTCTGCTTGTGCCGAGATGATGGCCCACGCAGCCAGCCCGTCTGATACACCAAATTGCTGTGCAGATATGGCCTTGGGCTGCCTTGGCATGATGGGCTGTGTCGCCCCCTTGGCAATGACCGGGCCGGATCAGACCGCACCCACTCATGCGCTGATCAACCCCGCGATCTATACGGCGCAGCTTGCCAGCAGGCTTTACGGTAAGCTGATCCCGCCGGAACTCACGCCTCCCCAAACCAGCTTCACCATGTAGCTTGTGTCAGCGGGGCGATTGCCCCTTGCCTGACACTATTGCGCAAGGTGCGCGCCTGATTGACCCATTGCAGGCTGTCAGGCGCCGTAATCGCAGCCCCCCCCTGTTGGGGCCAACGCGAGGCGAAGAGATGAACTGGAAAATTTGCTGGTTGCCGCTGTCCGCATTGGCGGCGGCGTCTGCCGTCCACGCGCAGCCGATCGGCTATGCCGAGGCGCTGCGGCGAGCACAGTTGGAGCAACCCCTGCTAGAGGCCCGCGCATTGCAAGCGCAGGCCGCGCGTGAAGCCGTGGGGCCAGCCGATGAGCTGCCCGATCCGGTGCTGCGCGGGGGGATTACCAATCTGCCAGTAACCGGCCCGGTCGCCTTCAACCCGGATCGTCAGCTTCCAACCCAGATTCAGTTAGGAATCGAACAGGCGATCCCCAACTTGGCCAAGCGCAATGCGCGGGAAGGGCTGGCGCTATCGGACACGCAGGTGTCGCAGGCCCGGCTGATAATGGCGCGCCGCGATGTGGCTGCGGCCACCGGTCAGGCATGGATCAGGCTCTATTTCGCGCAGCAGCGGTTGGCGTTAGCCCAGTCAGCGCAAGATGATCTGCGCGCGCTTGTGCCGGTGGCGCGCAGCGCGGTCGCGGCAGGATCGGCGCGGCCCGCCGAAAGCCTCGAAATTCGCCGAGCGCTGCTCGATCTTGATGACGCGCACACCCGGATCGAGGCTGACTTGGCCAGCACGCGGGCGCGGTTGGTGCGGTTCCTGCCCGGCTCTGATCCGGTGGCGTCGGGCGCGGCCCCGCCCGCCGATGCCGATGCCGCAAGGCTGCGCGCTAATCTTGCCAGCATTCCCGAAGTTCAGATGACCGATGCGGTGGCTGCGCGGGCCGATGCCGCAAGCGATCTGGCGCGGGCAGACCTGCGGCCCGATTTCGGCGTCAGCGCCACGTTCGGGCGGCGCGATCCCGATTTCGGCAACGCCGTTTCGGTATTGGGTTCAGTTACTCTGCCGCTGTTCACCGATAAGCGGCAAAGGCCGCGCATCGCCGCAGCCGAAGCGCAGGCGATGGCCGCCGCTGCCGAGCGGCAGGACACGCTGCGCGCGATCACCGCGCAATTCGAATCCGATCTGGCCGCATGGCACAGCGCGATGCGCCAATGGCAGCGCGCACGCGATGAATTGCTTCCCCTGGCGCGCGACCGGGCTGATCTGGAAACCGCGAGCTTTGCCGCAGGCCGCGCCGATCTGATCGACGTGATCGCCGCCCGCACCGCGCTGGCGCTGCTCGAACTCGACATCCTCGAACGCGAGGCGGCTGCGGTTGAGGCCGCCGCCGTTCTGCGCCTGACCTATGGAGAGCACATGCTATGAGCAGTGGTTGGAACAATCTGTCGGCTCGCCAACGGATGCTTGCTGGCGGCGTCATGCTGGCACTGATCAGCGGCGCGGCGGGATATGGCCTGTCGATGCTTGGCGGCGGTGCCGATACCGCAGGTGGCGGCACGCAGGCGGAATGCGAGGTGCTCTATTGGTATGACCCGATGGTGCCCGGCCAGCAGTTCGACAAGCCCGGCAAATCACCGTTCATGGATATGCAACTGGTGCCCAAATGCGCGGGCGAAGATACCGCGCAGGCTGGGGTCAGCATCGATCCGGCGCTGGTGCAAAACCTCGGCATCCGCACGGCTGAGGCCGCGATGGGCGCGCTCGATACCGAAACCACCGTCACCGGCAGCATCGCCTATAATGCGCGCGAGGTTTCGATTGTGCAGCCGCGTTCGGGCGGGTTTGTCCAGCGCACCTATGGCCATGCGCCCGATGATGTGGTGGCGGCAGGCACCCCGCTGGTCGATCTGCTGATCCCCGAATGGGGCGGGGCGCAGGCTGAATATCTCGCCGTCGCCGCCACCGGCGATGGTGCGCTGACCCGCGCCGCGCGGGATCGGTTGCGCCTGCTGGGAATGCCCGACAGCACGATTGCCGCGGTTGCCCGCAGCGGAAAGCCGCAATCGGTCATCACCATCACAGCGCCCAGTTCCGGTGCGATCACCACGCTGGCGGTGCGACGCGGGATGAGCGTGGTGAGCGGGCAGACCTTGGCCGAAATCACCGCGCTCAACCCCGTATGGCTGGAGGCCGCCGTGCCTGAAAGTCAGGCGGGCGACATCAGCATCGGCCAGACCGTGCGGGCCGCGCTGACGGCCTATCCCGGCGAGCTGTTCTCTGGCAGGATCACCGCGATCCTGCCGAGCGCGCAGGCGGACAGCCGGACGCTGACCGTGCGCGCCGAATTGCCCAATCCCGGCCTGCGGCTGCGACCGGGGATGTTCGCGCAAGTCACGCTGTCACCCGAACCACGCGCAGCGCTGCTGATCCCGGCGGAAGCGGTGATCCGCACCGGGCGGCGCAATCTGGTGATGCTGGCGCAGGGCAAAGGCGGGTTCCTGCCCGCCGAAATACGCATCGGGCGCGAGGCCAATGGCCAGGTCGAAGTGCTCGCCGGGCTGGCGGCAGGCGAACAGGTGGTGGTGTCGGGCCAGTTCCTGCTCGATTCCGAAGCCAGCCTTTCGGGCATAAAGGTGCGGCCCATCGCTGAAGGGGCAAACAAGTGATCGCGCGGATCATCGACGGCGCGATTGCGGGCCGGGTGTTCATCGTGCTCGCTGCGATCGCGCTGACGCTGGCCGGACTGTGGGCGGTGCGCACCACGCCGGTCGATGCGTTGCCCGATCTGTCCGATGTGCAGGTGGTCGTGCGGACCAATTTCGCCGGGCAAGCCCCGCAGATCGTCGAAGACCAGGTCACCTACCCGCTGTCGACCACCCTGCTTTCGGTTCCGGGCGTGGAAACCGTGCGCGGCTATTCGATGTTTGGTGACAGCTTCGTCTATGTCATCTTTGAAGACGGGACTGACCTTTACTGGGCGCGCAGCCGGGTGCTGGAATATCTCAGCCAGGCGCAGGGCGATCTGCCCGCCGGGGTGTCGCCGCAGCTTGGCCCCGATGCCACCGGGGTGGGCTGGATTTACGAATATGCGCTGGTCGACCGCAGCGGCGGGCACGATCTGGCGGGGTTGCGCAGCATTCAGGACTGGTTCCTGCGTTATGAACTGCAAACCATCCCCGGCGTGGCCGAAGTCGCCAGCGTGGGCGGGATGGTCAGGCAATATCAGATCGTGCTCGATCCCTATCGCATGGCCTCGCTCGGCGTCACCCATGCCGAAGTCGTCAGCGCGGTGCAGGCCGCCAATCAGGAAACTGGCGGTTCGGTGGTGGAACTGGGCGAGGCCGAATATATGGTTCGCGCCTCGGGCTATCTCGCCAATCTCGACGATTTCCGCCAGATCGCGCTGCGCACCGCGCCGGGCGGCGTGCCGGTGACGCTGGGCGATGTGGCGCATATCCAACTGGGGCCGGAGCTGCGGCGCGGGATTGCCGAATTGAACGGCGAAGGCGAGGTGGCCGGCGGCATTATTGTGCTGCGTCAGGGTGCCGATGTCCGCACCGCGATTACCGCAGTCGAGGCGCGGCTCGATCAATTGCGTGCCAGCCTGCCGGACGGCGTCGAGGTGGTCACCACCTATGATCGCTCGCACCTGATCGATGCCTCGGTCCGCAATCTGACGCACAAACTGATCGCCGAATTCATCATCGTCGGCATTATCTGCGCGCTGTTCCTGTGGCACGCGCGGTCGGCGCTGGTGGTGATCCTGACCTTGCCATTGGGCGTGCTGGCCGCGTTTCTGATCATGCGCTTTCAAGGGGTAAGCGCGAATATCATGTCGCTGGGCGGCATCGCGATTGCGATTGGCGCAATGGTGGATGCCGCCATCGTGATGATCGAAAATGTGCACAAGCATATCGAACACCGGATGGACGAACGCCCCGATACCGCCATTTCGGGCGAGGAGCGGTGGCGGATCGTCGCCGCAGCATCGCGCGAAGTTGGCCCGGCGCTGTTCTTCAGCCTGCTGATCATTACCCTGTCGTTCATTCCGGTATTCACCCTTCAGGCGCAGGAAGGGCGGCTGTTCGCGCCGCTGGCCTTTACCAAAACCTATGCGATGGCGGCTGCCGCGATCCTTTCGATCACGCTGGTGCCGGTGCTGATCGGCTGGCTGGTGCGCGGCAAGATCCCGCGCGAGGACAGCAACATCCTCAACCGCACGCTGACCCGTGCCTATCGCCCCGGCCTCGATTGGGTGATGCGGCGGCCCAAAGCGGCGCTGGTGATCGCCGCGGTGGTGTTTGCGACCACCTTGATCCCCGTCGCGCGGCTGGGAGGCGAATTTCTGCCGCCGATGGACGAAGGCGATCTGCTCTATATGCCGACCGCCTTGCCCGGCCTGTCACCTGCGCAAGCCTCGGCCTTGCTTCAACGCACCGACCGGATGATCAAATCCGTGCCCGAAGTCGCCACCGTGTTCGGCAAGGCGGGCCGCGCCGATACCGCCACCGATCCTGCCCCGCTGACGATGTTTGAAACCACCATCCGGTTCAAGCCGCGCGATCAATGGCGCGCCGGGATGACCCCCGAAAAACTGCTGGAGGAACTCGACCGCGCTGTGCAGGTGCCGGGCCTCGCCAATGTCTGGGTACCGCCGATCCGCAACCGCATCGACATGCTGGCAACCGGGATCAAAAGCCCGATCGGCATCAAGCTGTCGGGTGAGGATCTGGCGCAGCTGGAGCGAACCGCGGTGCAGGTGGAACGCGCGGCAAGGCAGGTGCCGGGGGTCAGTTCGGCGCTGGCAGAACGGCTGACGGGCGGGCGCTATATCGATGTCACCATCGACCGGGTGGCAGCGGCGCGTTACGGCCTCAACATCGCCGATGTGCAGCAGATCGTGGCGGGCGCCATCGGCGGGGCGAATATCGGCCGCACGGTGGAAGGCGTGGCGCGCTATCCGATCAATGTCCGCTACCCGCGCGAAATCCGCGATAGCGTGGACGAATTGCGCAACTTGCCGCTGCTGACGCCTGCGGGCGGGCAGATCACGCTGGGCACTCTCGCCCGCATTGCGGTGAGCGATGGGCCGCCGATGCTGAAAAGCGAACAGGGGCGGCCGACCAGCTATGTCTATGTCGATGCGCGCGGGCGCGATCTGGTGGCGGTGGTGGGTGATATCCAGCAAGCGGTGGCGCGCGATGTCACCCTGCCGCCGGGGGTCAGCCTGTCCTATGCCGGGCAGTTCCAATATATGGAACGCGCCTATCAGCGGCTGCAAATCGTGGTTCCGGCGACGCTGGGAATCATTTTCCTGCTGCTCTACCTGATCTTCCGGCGGCTGGATGAAGCGCTGTTGATCATGGCCACGCTGCCGTTTGCGCTGACCGGCGGGTTCTGGCTGCTTTATCTGCTCGGCTATAACCAGTCGGTGGCGACCGCCGTGGGGTTCATCGCGCTGGCCGGGGTTTCGGCAGAGTTTGGCGTGGTGATGATGATCTATCTCAAATCCGCGCTAGCCCGGCACGGGGACGATCCGGATGCCGAAGCGGTGTCGGCGGCGATCCGCGAAGGGGCGCTGCTGCGGGTGAGGCCCAAGGCGATGACGGTGGCGACCATTCTGGCGGGGCTGCTGCCGGTGCTGATCGGCACAGGCGCGGGTTCCGAAGTGATGAGCCGCATCGCCGCGCCGATGATCGGCGGAATGATCACCGCGCCGCTATTATCAATGTTCGTGCTGCCCGCCGCCTATCTGCTGATGCGGCGGCGCGGGCCAAGGCGACGGGTTTGAAGCCTACGTGGCGCAGATGCTGATGCCCGAACTGCGACCCGGTGCGGTGGTCAATATAGGCAACGCCCGCTGAACCTGCCGCTGCGGTGCCGCCAACCGTCACCCCTTGTGCGCGGCGATCCATTCTTCGACCACGGGGGCGACCTTGGTGCGCCAGCGGCTGCCGTTGAAGATGCCGTAATGGCCTGCGCCTTCGGCCATGTAATACCGCTTTTTGTCGTCGGGCAGGTTGGGGGTCAGCTTCAGCGCGGCCTTGGTCTGGCCGAGGCCTGAAATATCGTCGCGCTCACCCTCGATCGCCAGCAGCGCGGTGTCGGTGATCCGGGTGATGTCGACCAATTCGCCCTTGTGGCGGAATTCGCCCTTGGGGATTGAATGGTTCTGGAACACTTCTTCGACCGTCTGGAGATAAAACTCCGCCGTCATGTCGCATACAGAGCGATATTCGTCGTAGAAATCCTTGGTCGCCTGCGCGCTCGCCTCGTCTCCGGCGGTCAGATGTTTGAACATCTCATAGTGGCTCATCATGTGGCTACGCAGGTTCATGCTCATGAACGCCGATAGCTGCATGAAGCCGGGATAGACCCGCCGCCCGCTGCCGGGATATTTCATCGGCACGGTGGCGATCACCGATTGGCGGAACCATTCGATCGGACGCTGCATCGCCATGTTGTTGACCACGGTGGGGCATTCGCGGGTGTCGATCGGCCCGCCCATCATCGTCAGCGTAGCCGGCGTCGCGGGCGATTTATGCAGGTTCAGCAGCGCGGTCGCGGCAAAGGCTGGCACCGATGGCTGGCACACCGCCATCATGTGGATGCGTTGCCCGCCCGCATCATCATGGATATGCTCGGCAAATTCGATCAGATAGTCGATATATTCATCCAGATCGAACTGCCCGGCGCTTTGCGGCACCATCTTGGCATCGGCCCAATCGGTAATGAACACTTCGCAGCTTTCGAGCATCCGTTCGACCGTGCCGCGCAGCAGCGTGGCGTAATGCCCGCTCATCGGGGCGACGATCAGCAGGCGCGGACGGTCAGCAGGCGCGCCTTCGACCGTAAAGCGCAGCAGATCACCAAACGGGCGCTTGATCGCGGTGCTTTCGCTTACCGCGTGGGCTTTGCCGTCGATGGTGACTTCGGTGATGCCGAAAGCGGGCTTGCCATAATGCGCGGTGGCGTGGGCGAACACGTCAAGCGCATTGGCGGCCATCGGCCCCATTCCGATATAGCCGAACGGATTGGCCGGATTGGAAAGCACGCCGACACTGATCGAGGCCAGCGCACTGGCGCTGTTCATCCAGCTGCGTTGAAGCTCATAGGCGTGGTAAAGCATCGTTTGGCTCTCCGTCATCGCGAACAATCTGCGCCTCTCACCGGGGCACTTGGGCCTCCAGATGGCCCCTTGCGCGCTATTGTGCAATGCACAATTGTGGCAATCTTGTGAACACGGGTTGTCAGAGCGGCACTTTTTGCGCGTGAAATTCGCGCCAGCCACGGCTAGAGCGCTGCGGATATGGACGGCAAACCTCTCGATCGCGAAATTTCCGACGCTCCCGCTGGCAGTGGGCCAGACGTGTTGGACACACGGGCAATCGCGACGGATACAGAGGTAGGGGCAGGGGCCGAGGCCGAACCTGCCACCCGCCCACGCTCGCTCGCGCCGCTCAGGATGGTGTTTGGTGCAGCGGTGCAATATCCGCGTCAGATCGGCCTCGCGCTGCTGGCGCTGGTGATCACCTCGGCTGCGACACTGGCGATCCCGTGGCGGTTCAAGGTGATTATCGACGAGGCGTTCGGCGGCACCGCCAATGCCGAACAGATCGGCCACGCCTTCCAGTATCTGCTGATGATCGTGCTGATCCTCGGCATCGGCACCGCGCTCAGGTTCTATTTCGTCAGCTGGCTGGGTGAACGGGTAGTGGCTGATATCCGGCTGAAAGTGCAGGAAAACCTGCTGCGTCTTTCGCCCGGCTTCTACGAGGTCAACAGCCCCAAGGAAATCAGCAGCCGGATGACAAGCGACACCGCGATCATCGAAAACGTGGTCGGCACCACGATTTCGGTGGCGCTGCGCAATTCGCTCACCGCGATTGGCGGGATCGGGCTGCTGCTATATCTCGCCCCGTCGCTGACGCTGGGCCTGCTGATCGGCATCCCGCTGGTGATCGCGCCGATTGTCTATTTCGGGCGCAAGATCCGCACTGTTTCGCGCACCAGTCAGGATCGGATCGCTGATGTTGGCGCCTATGTCACCGAAGTGCTGTCGGCGATGAAGATCGTCCAGAGCTTCGGGCAGGAACGCCGTGAAAGCGCGCGCTTTGCCAGCGTGGTCGAGGAAACCTTCGCCACCGCGCGGCGGCGGATCGTGCTGCGCGCGGCGATGACATCGATCGTCATCCTGCTGGTGTTTGGCGGGATCGTGGTGGTGATGTGGCGCGGCGCGCTGGCGGTATCGGAAGGCGTGATCAGCGGCGGGACGATTGCCGCATTTGTGCTGACCGGCGGGCTGGTGGCGGGCGCGCTGGGGTCGCTCACCGAAGTGTATGGCGATCTGCTGCGCGGCGCGGGCGCGGCGAGCCGGCTGGCCGAACTGCTGGAAGCGCGGGCCGATATCGCCCCGCCTGCGCGGCCCGAAAGCCTGCCGCAGCCACCGCGCGGCAGCCTGTCTTTCCGCAATGTCACCTTCCGCTACCCCGCACGGCCTGAAACGGCGGCGCTGAAAGACTTCACGCTCGAAATCGAGCCGGGGGAGACGATTGCGATTGTCGGGCCTTCGGGTGCGGGCAAGTCGACGATTTTCCAGCTGGTCGAACGGTTTTACGATCCGCAGGGCGGCACCATCCGCCTGGATGGCGTGCCGTTGACCGCTGCCGACCCGGCTGACATTCGCGCGCGCCTTGCGCTGGTGCCGCAGGACGGGGTGCTGTTCAGCGCCAATGCCCGTGACAACCTGCGTTACGGCAAGTGGGACGCGAGCGACGAGGACATCTGGAACGCCGCGCGCGCCGCCAATGCTGAAACCTTCCTGCGCGCGCTGCCAAGCGGGCTGGACACTTACCTTGGCGAAGGCGGCACGCAGCTGTCGGGCGGGCAGCAACAGCGCGTCGCCATCGCCCGCGCGCTGCTGCGCGATGCGCCGATCCTGCTGCTGGACGAGGCGACCAGCGCGCTGGATGCGGAAAGCGAACAATTGGTGCAGCAGGCCCTCGAAAAGCTGATGGCGCAGCGCACCACGCTGGTGATCGCGCATCGGCTGGCGACGGTGCGCGCGGCAGACCGGATCATCGTGCTCGATGAAGGCCGGATCGTCGAACAGGGCACGCATGATGCGCTGTCCAAGGCGGGCGGGCTGTATGCGCGGCTGGCGCGGCTGCAATTCACCCACGCCGCCGCCTGATTTCCCTCCGGTTTTCGACGAAACGCCTGAGCCGCCGGACAAAGGGCGACCTTTCCCTGCGCGGCGCGTTAATGTGGGATAGGCAGATTTCCTGCTCCAATTTTCGGGACTCCAGACATGATCCACAAACCCGCCCTGCTTGGCGTCAGCTTGGCTGCGCTGGCATTTGCCGCCGCGCCCGCGCTTGCCAATGACGACACCCATGTTCACGAAGACGGTCTTGAATTGCTGGTGGAAGATAGCGCCGCCACCCCCGCTCCGGCCTCGACCCTGCCGACGATGAGCTTTGGCGCATGGGGCGTTGATCCGGCGCTGCTCTCAGCTGAGGTCAAGCCGGGGGATGATTTCTTCGCCTTCGTCAATCAGCCATGGATCGATGCCAACCCGCTGCCGTCCGAATTCAGCCGTCTGGGCGCGTTCACGCTGCTGGGCGAAAAGAGCACCGCTGACGTCAAGGCGCTGATGGATGATCTGCTGGCCAAGGACGCCGCGAGCCTCAGCGAGGATGAGCAGCGGATTGTTGCTGCGTATAATTCCTATCTCGATACCGACGCGATCGAAGCCGCGGGCCTCGCCCCCGCGCAGCCGCATCTTGACCGGATCATGGGCGCGCAGACGCTCGATGATCTGGCGATGCTGTGGGCCGAGCCAGGCTATGCCAGTCCGGTGGGCGGCGGCGTGGGCGTGGATGCCAAGCAGCCCGATCGTCACATTGCCTCGGTCGGGTTTGGCGGATTGGGCCTGCCTGACCGCGATTACTACCTCGACGAAAGCGAAAAAGGCCGCGCGATTCAGGCCGCTTATAAAGCCTACCTTGCCTTCCTGCTGGGTGAGGCACGCTATGCCGATCCGGCGGCGGCAGCCGAAGCGGTCTATGCCTTTGAAGACAGCATCGCCCGCACCGTCGCATGGGATCGCACCGTGCGCCGCAACCGCGATCTGACCTACAATCTGCTGACCGCCGAAGAACTCGCTGCGATCGGCGGCAAGGTGCCGGTGGCCGCGATGATGGCGGCGATGGGGGTTGCGGAAAGCCCCGGCTTCGTCGTCAGCATGATGCCGCCGACCGAGGAAGAAATCGCCGCGCTGGGGCTGGATGAGGCGACGCTCGCCAAGATCGGCACCGGCCTGCCGGGGATGTTCGCGTTGTTGAGCGAAACCCCGGTCGCGACCTTGCAGGCGTGGATGGCGAAGGAGTTTCTGTCGGGCAACGCCGCGGTGCTGCCCAAGCGGTTCGACGATGCCAGCTTTGCATTCTACGGCAAGACCCTGCGCGGCACGCCCGAACAGCGCCCGCGTTGGAAACGCGCGATTGGCGAATCCGAAAGCCTGCTCGGTGAATTGATCGGCAAATCCTATGTCGCGCGTTATTTTCCGCCCGAAAACAAGGCGGCGATGGATGAATTGGTCGCCAACCTGCGGATTGCGCTGCGCGATTCCATCGCAGACATCGACTGGATGGGTGAGGAAACCAAGGTTCAGGCGCGCGCCAAGCTGGATAGTTTCGATCCCAAGATCGGCTATCGCCCCAATCTTGAAACCTACGAAGGCCTCGCCATCATACCGGGCGATCCGATTGCCAACCGCATGGCATCGGCCAAGTGGGAAATGGCCGATAACGTGGCCAAACTGGGCCAGCCGATTGACCGCACCGAATGGTTCATGCTGCCACAGACGGTGAACGCCTATTACAACCCGACCAAGAACGAAATCGTGTTCCCCGCCGCGATTCTGCAACAGCCGTTCTTTGCGCTGAGCAATGATATCGCGGTCAATTACGGCGCGATTGGCGGCGTGATCGGGCATGAAATCGGTCACGGGTTTGACGATCAGGGGTCGAAATCGGACGCCACCGGGATGCTGCGCAATTGGTGGACCGATGATGACCGCAAGGCGTTTGATGCGTTGGGTGATCGGCTGGTGGCGCAATATAACGGCTTCTGCCCGCTCGATAATGGCACCACCTGCGTCAATGGCCGCCTGACGCTCGGCGAGAACATCGGCGATGT
Organism: Porphyrobacter sp. MBR-49; assembly: GCF_053628655.1. NCBI lineage: Bacteria > Pseudomonadati > Pseudomonadota > Alphaproteobacteria > Sphingomonadales > Erythrobacteraceae > Porphyrobacter > Porphyrobacter sp. MBR-49. The sequence goes on along the minus strand of NZ_JBRJGU010000008.1, from coordinate 51,110 downwards.
CGGTGGGCTGAGCCTCGCCTACCGCGCCTATAAAATCGCGACCAAAGACAAGGACGTGCCAGTGATCGACGGACTGACCGGCGATCAGCGGTTTTTCCTTGCCTGGGCGCAGGTGTGGCGTTCTGCCCAGCGCGAAGAAAACTACCGCACCCGCCTGCGCACCGATAATCACAGCCCCGAGGAATATCGGGTCAACGGCGTCGTGCGCAATCTGGATGAATGGTACGAAGCCTTCGGCGTGAAGCCTGGCGATGCGATGTATCTGCCGCCGGAACAGCGCGTACGCATCTGGTAAGGTTTCTTGTGTGCGTGCCCGCCTCCGCGGGCACGTCCTCGGCGAGCCTCAGGCCTTGTGGGCCTGATCGCCTGCGGCTCGCGCGCGTGCGCTCGCGGCTCGTCCGTTGGCGGGCCGTGTGGCACGCGACACATAGGCCCGCCCCAACATCCGGGCGGGCCTTTTGGTTTGACAGACCGCAATGCCTCGTCAAAGCGCGTTTCCCATGAGTGAAACCATCGCTGCGATCCTGCTCGGCATTCTTGAAGGGCTGACCGAATTCCTGCCCGTGTCATCCACCGGGCACCTGATCCTTGCCACAGAGCTGTTCGGTTATAACGCTGCGCAGTGGGCGCAGTTCAATATCGTCATTCAACTGGGCGCGATTCTGGCGGTGGTCGTCACCTATTTCCGCTATCTTTGGGGAATGCTGATCGGCCTGCTGCGGTGGGAGCCGGTGGCAGTGCGGTTTGTGCGCAATCTGCTGGTGGCGTTCATGCCCGCCGCGGTGATCGGGCTGGCGGTGAAAGACCAGATCGACATGATGCTCGAAAGCCCGCTGGTGGTCGCCTGGGCGCTGCTGGTTGGCGGGGTGGCGATGATCGGGCTGGAAAAGGCGGTGCGCCCCGGCACCGATAGCGGGGTGGCCGATGTGCCGCTGGCCAAGGCAATCGGCATCGGTTTCATGCAATGTCTGGCGATGATCCCCGGCACCAGCCGTTCGGGCGCGACCATCCTTGGCGCGCTGGCGATGGGTGTGGGCCGCAAAACGGCGGCAGAGTTCAGCTTTTTCCTCGCCATCCCGACCATGCTGGGCGCGGCCACGGTCAAGATCGCGTCAGAGCCGGAAAAACTGCTGGCAGGCGGCGGGATGATCGGTTGGGCCGAAATCGCCATCGGCTTTGTCGCCGCGTTTCTGACCGCGATGGTCGTGATCCGCGCGTTTGTGACCTATGTCAGCCGTTTCGGTTTTGCGCCGTTTGCCTATTACCGGATCGTGATTGGCAGCGCGGCGATTATCTGGCTAATGATGCGCTGATATAGAGCCGGGACACGCTCCCGGCGGTGATCGGGGCAGGTGTTACAATGGCAGTGCTGGTGCTGATCTTTTTGGGGGCGTTTCTGGGCTGGCTGGCCTCGATCGTTGCCCGCACCGAAGCGCCGGGCGCGATCCTGCGGCAAATCGCCATCGGGGTGCTGACCGCGCTGGTGGCTGGCACCATTGCCAATGGCGGCACGATGCTGGGCGGGCTATCACTGATCGGTATGGGCGTGGCCGTGGCGGTGAGCGCAGCCGCGCTGGCGCTCTATCACGCGATCCTGCGCCGCCGGATGGTTTAGCATTTCAGCCAGAACGAAGCCGAAGAATAACACCAAGGCCCGTGCGGCGCAGACACAGTGCCAGCGCGCACCGCCCCGTTACCCCGCCCCCGCCAGCTTTTTCGCCCGCCGCCGTTCGGCGCTGGAGCCCAGGCCGATCGCTTCGCGGTATTTGGCCACGGTGCGCCGGGCGAGGTCGAAGCCTTCTTTTTGTAGCATTTCAGCCAGTTGTTGATCGGACAGGATGTTCTTGGCGGTTTCGTCATCGATCAGCGCCTTGATCCGCGCCTTGATCGCGGCGGACGATGCGCCTTCGCCGTCTGCTGACCCGACCCCGCTGGTGAAGAAATATTTCAATTCAAACGTCCCGCGCGCGCAGGCGAGATATTTGTTGCTCGTCACCCGGCTGACCGTGCTTTCGTGCATGTCGATCTTCTCGGCCACTTCGCGCAAGGTCAGCGGGCGCAGTTCGGATACACCGCGGCGAAAGAAGCCTTCCTGCTGGCGCACGATTTCGGCAGCGGTTTTGAGGATGGTTTTCTGCCGCTGGTCAAGCGCGCGGATCAGCCAGTGGGCATCGGCCAGCTTTTCTTTCAGCCAGCCTTGCGATTGCTTGTCCGATACCCCGGCATTGAGTTCGAGAAAGTAGCCGCGATTGACGATCAGCTTGGGCAGGGTTTCCTCGTTCAGCGCGATGTCCCATCCGCCCGCGTTGTTGGCGGTAATCAGGATGTCGGGCACCACGGTGCTGGTAACGGATGATGCAAAGGCGAGGCCGGGGCGCGGGTTGTAACTGCGCAATTCGCGCAGCATGTCGGCGAAATCCTCGTCATCCACCCGGCACAGGCGTTTAAGCCGTTCCACCTCGCCGCGCGCGACCAGATCGAGATTGGCGATCAGCGCCGCCATGCACGGGTCGTAACGATCCGCCTCGCGCGCCTGTATCGCGATGCATTCGGCCAGATTGCGCGCGCCCACGCCGCTGGGGTCAAGCGATTGCACCAGCGCCAGCGCGGCCTCAGCTTCGTCAGGCGTGACGCCGAGATCATCGGCAATCTCGTCAATCGCGGAAGCCAGATAGCCCGCCTCATCGAGCAGCCCGATGATATGGCGCGCGATCAGGGCGGTGCGCGGATCGGAGGCGAGCGCGCCAACTTGTCCGTCGAGATGGTCGGCCAGCGTTACCTCGGCGGCGCGCAATTGCTCCCAGTCTGGCGCATCGCCGAAATCGCCCCCTCCCGCCTCCGCTGCGCCCCATTCGGCATCGCGGGCCAAAGCAGCTGTGCCGTCGCCAGTGTCCCAATCACGGTCGACCGACGCGAGATCGAGCGGCGCATCGCCTTCGCCGCCGCCCAATGCGATCAACTGGTCGGCGGGCGCATCTTCGGGCAGCGCCGCCGCCACTTCGCCGCGCTCTGGCTCATCCGGCTCGGGCGTGGTGGTATCGAGCAACGGGTTGGCCTCAAGCGCCTCGGCAATGAAGCTTTCAATTTCGAGATTGGAGGCCGCCAACAGCTTGATCGCCTGCTGCAATTGCGGCGTCATCACCAGCGATTGGGATTGCCGAAGATCAAGGCGAGGGCCGAGAGCCATGCCTGCCAGCCCTAGAGCGTGAAGCTCTCGCCAAGATAGAGCCGCCGGACGTTCTCATCGGCGACCAGTTCCTGCGGGCTGCCGGAAAACAGCACCTGCCCGCCGTAGATGATGCAGGCGCGGTCAACAATGTCGAGCGTTTCGCGCACGTTGTGATCGGTGATCAGCACCCCGATGCCGCGCGATTTCAGGTCGCGCACCAGCTCGCGGATGTCGCTGATCGACAGCGGATCGATCCCGGCAAAGGGTTCATCCAGCAGCATGATCGAAGGCTTGGCCGCCAGTGCGCGGGCGATCTCGCAGCGCCGCCGCTCGCCGCCTGAAAGCGCCATCGCGGGCGATTCGCGCAGCCGTGTGAGGCCGAATTCGTCGAGCAGGCGTTCCAGTTCAGCCGCGCGGGTGGCGCCGTCAGGCTCGACCAGTTCGAGCACGCAATTGATGTTCTGTTCGACCGTCATCCCGCGGAAAATGCTGGTTTCCTGCGGCAAATAGCCCAGCCCCAGAATCGCGCGGCGATACATCGGCAGGCAGGTCACATCCTCGCCGTCCATCAGGATGCGGCCCGAATCCGGCTTCACCAGACCCATGATCGAATAGAAACAGGTGGTCTTGCCCGCGCCATTGGGGCCAAGCAGGCCGAGCACTTCGCCCTTGGCCACGTGCAGCGAAATATCGGTCAGCACCGCCGTCTTGTCGTAGCTTTTGGCGATCGAAATCACCTCCAGCCCACTGCCCAGCGGTTGGATCGGGGCGGCGGCGGATTCAGCGGGGCTGCCCGCTTCGGATAGCGTCGACGTGCTCATACTCTGCGGTCTTTAGCAGTCTTGAAGCGGCTGGAAAGGGCTTCAAGCAGTTTGGCAGGATTTTTGCTTAGTTGCGGCATCATCGCCGACAATTGCCCTGTCGACTGGGAAAGGCTGTGCGATTCTCGCGGCTTGGGCAATCACTGATGCCTGCCGGGCAACAAGATTTCGCGCGCCGCGCACCCGCTTGCAACTGTGCGCCGCCTTTGCGATACTGCATCCATCACAACAAACCGTTGGGGAGCGGGTATGATGGGCAAAGCAACCGAGCAGGTCAGGGGCAATGGCCGGGTGCGGGACTGGCGCAAGGCGATGAGCGATCATGTCGCCTATGGCCTGCTGGTTTACACCGGATTGCAGATTTTCGTGACTGTAAAGGCACTGTCCGAAGGGACATCGGGGTTGATGCCCTATATGGCGCTGATCGTGCTGGTGGCGGGTATCATCCCGGTGTGCCGCTGGTTCGAAAAACGCTGGTTGAATCTTGATGATGCGCAGGCCGCTGACATGGCCTACGCCGCTGCCTTCCGCCGCGATGTGATCGGGCTGTGGGCGGTGGTGATTGGCCTGCCGTTTGTGCTGACAGTGATTTTCAAGGCGTTGCTGGGGGGGTTGTGATTTCCGTGCACCCCGCCGGGCGCACGAACATCAGGAATTCTTATACCGCTCGATCGCTTCGATCGTGACCTGACGCGCTTCGGCGGCGTCACCCCACTTGCCCACGCGCACCCACTTTTCGGCTTCCAAGTCCTTGTAATGGGTAAAGAAGTGTTCGATCTGCTGGAAGATGATCGACGGCAGATCCTTGGTTTCGGCCACGTCCGAATAATAGGGGAAGGTCGTGTCCACCGGCACGCAGATCAGCTTTTCATCGCCGCCATGTTCGTCTTCGAGGTTGAGCACCCCGATGGGCCGCGCGCGCACCACGCAGCCGGGGATGAAGGGCGAACGCGCAATCACCAGCGCATCCAGCGGATCGCCATCGGGGCTCAACGTGTGCGGCACGAACCCGTAATTCGCCGGATAGCGCATCGGAGTGTGCAGGATGCGGTCGACGAACAGCGCGCCGCTCTCCTTGTCAAACTCGTATTTCACCGGCTCGCCCCCGGTGGGCACTTCGATGATCACGTTGAGTTCTTCGGGCGGGTTCTTGCCGGTGGGGATCTTGTCGATGCGCATGGTGGTCTCTTTGGCTTGGGCCGTGCGTATTCGCTTGCGGCGGAGAGGTTGAATTGTGCCGCGCCCCTTAATCGGTGGCGCAGGATTGCGAAAGACCCCGCGTGGGCTTAATCGCGCGCTTATGAGCAAAAAGACCCCGCAAGCCATCAGAGGCACCCAGGATATTTTCGGCCCCGATGCCGAGGCTTTCGCCTTTGTGGTTGAAACATTCGAGCGCGTGCGGCGGCTTTATCGGTTCCGCCGGGTGGAAATGCCGGTGTTCGAAAAGACCGAGGTGTTCGCGCGTTCGCTGGGCGAAACCACCGATGTGGTGTCGAAAGAAATGTATTCCTTCGACGACCGGGGTGGAGAGTCTCTGACTCTCCGCCCCGAATTCACCGCCGGGATCGCGCGCGCTTTCCTCACCAACGGCTGGCAGCAATATGCGCCGCTGAAGGTGGCGACCCACGGGCCTTTGTTCCGTTACGAACGCCCGCAAAAGGGCCGCTACCGCCAGTTCCACCAGATCGACGCCGAAGTGATCGGCGCGGGCGAGCCGCAGGCGGATGTCGAGCTGCTGGCGATGGCGGATCAGCTGCTGAAAGAGCTGGGCATCCACGATGTGACGCTCCACCTCAACACGCTGGGCGATGCGAACAGCCGCGAGGCATGGCGCGCGGCCTTGATCGACTATTTCGGGGCGGTGAAGGGCGACCTGTCCGAAGAATCGCAGGAACGGCTGGAGAAGAACCCGCTGCGGATTCTCGATTCCAAAGACCCGCGCGACAAACCGTTTCTGGCTGATGCGCCCAAGATCGACGCGTTTTTGTCCGACGAGGCGCAGGCGTTCTTTGCCGCCGTGACCAGCGGACTGGATGCGGCGGGGGTGAAGTGGGCGCGGGCCGAAAGCCTCGTGCGGGGCCTCGATTACTACCGCCACACCGCGTTTGAGTTCATCCCCGACGAGGGCAGCGCCTCAGCAGCGGCCTTGGGCAGCCAGAGCACGGTGCTGGGCGGCGGGCGTTATGATGGGCTGATGGAATCGCTGGGTGGTAAGCCGACGCCCGCAGTTGGCTGGGCTGCAGGAATTGAGCGGCTGGCGATGCTGGTCCAAGCTAGTGAAGGATTTGAGGTTAAGGCTCGAGAATACTCGGTTGTGCGAGTGGCTCTGGTGCCCGAAAGCCCGGCATCGGTAAGTCTAGCACACGAAATTACCAGCCTATTACGCCAAGCAAAGTGGGCTCGCTTCGACAGGCCTTTCGTTACGATTGAATGTTTCACTGGTAGCTTTAGCAAGGCGTTCCAACGAGCGGCGAAAGTCTCGGCAGCGATTGTAGTGGTTGGGCAGGATACCGATAGAGATCGGGCCACATTAAGATTATCAAGTGGAGCATTCGGCGTAGATGCTTGGACCTTTGGCGATGTGCTAACTGTGCTTGAGAACAATGGCTTTTCTTCGCCAGATGTTGAAGTGCAAAGCGAAGATAACTGGGGCCGCGTTATCCTCCCTCCGACTGCGTTCACGCTGACCCGCTCCTAACCCAATCGTCGCCCCGGGCTTGACCCGGGGTCCCGCTTTTTATCTCGCGGCGGGTCATGAAGTAGCGGGATCCCGGATCAAGTCCGGGATGACGAAAGAAGTAGAAACCGATGAACTTCGCGCTCTCTTAGCCCGCATCGTCACCCTGAACTCGTTTCAGGGTCCATCGCGCCGCCTCCACAGCGGCCCGAAATTGCAAAATGGATGCTGAAACAAGTTCAGCATGACGTGTAAGAGAAGCCAACCATGCAAATCCCTCCCGAACGCCTTGACCAGATCGCGCACCGCTTTGCGGAGCTGGAAGCGCGCATGGCGTCCGGCACGCTGGAGGGTGAGGCCTTTGTCCGCGCCAGCCGCGATTACGCCGAACTCCAGACCGTCGCCAAAATCGCCGCCGAGGTGAAAGCCGCGCGCGAGGAAATGGCGGGGCTCAACGCCATGCTCGCCGACCCCGAAATGAAGGCCATGGCGGAGGAGGAACTCGCCGCGCTCAAGGCGACACTCCCCGATCTCGAACGCCGCCTCGCCATCGAATTGCTGCCGCGCGATTCCGCCGATGCCAAGCCCGCGATGCTCGAAATCCGCGCCGGGACGGGGGGCGATGAGGCCGCTCTGTTCGCCGCCGACCTCTACCGGATGTATGAAAAATACGCCGACGAGCAGGGTTGGAAAATCGAGCCGGTCAGCATCAACGCCTCTGAAATCGGGGGCTTCAAGGAAGTGATCGCCAACATCACCGGCACCGGCGTGTTTGCCAAGCTGAAGTTTGAAAGCGGGGTGCACCGGGTGCAGCGCGTGCCCGTGACCGAAAGCGGCGGGCGCATCCACACCAGCGCGGCGACCGTGGCGGTGCTGCCTGAACCCGACGAGGTTGATGTCACGATTGATCCGGGTGATCTAAAAATCGATACCTACCGCGCCAGCGGTTCGGGTGGGCAGCACGTCAACACCACCGATTCCGCCATCCGCATCACCCACCTGCCGACCGGCACGGTAGTGACCTGTCAGGATGGTCGCAGCCAGCACAAGAACAAGGAAAAAGCGATGCAGGTGCTGCGCGCGCGGCTGTTTGAAGCGCAGCGTGAAGCCACCCAAGGCGCAGAGGCCGAGGCGCGCAAGGCGATGGTCGGCAGCGGGGATCGTTCCGAACGCATCCGCACCTATAATTTTCCGCAAGGCCGCGTCACCGATCACCGCATCGGGCTGACGCTGCACAAGCTCGAAGAAGTGCTCGCCGGGCCGGGGCTGGCCGAACTGATCGCCGCGCTGATCGCCGAGGACGAGGGCAAGCGGCTGTCGGCGCTGGCCGAGTAATCGGGGCGCAATGACCGTTTCCGAAGCCATCCGCGCCGCTGCCGAACGGCTTGCCGCCGCCAGCGACACTGCGCGGCTTGATGCCGAATTGCTGATGGCCCACGCGCTGGGGGTCAGCCGCTCGGACATGCTGCTACGGGAGATGCAAAGCCCTGCGCCCGCCGGTTTCGCCGCGCTGGTCGAGCGGCGCGCTGCGCACGAACCGGTCGCCTATATTACCGGGCTTGCGGAGTTTTACGGGCTGGAGCTCACCGTCACCCCCGCCACCCTGATCCCGCGCGGGGATAGCGAGACGCTGATCGCAGCCGCGCTGGAGGTTGCGGGCACGGCTGGCCGCGCGCTTGACCTTGGCACCGGATCGGGGGCGCTGCTGCTGGCGCTGCTGGCGAACCGCGCGGGCTGGCAGGGCGTGGGGGTGGATGCCTCGGCCGCGGCGCTGGCGGTGGCGGCGGGTAATGCCGATGCGCTGGGGCTGGCGAATCACAGCGCGTGGCATCAGCGCGATTGGCACGCCTGGGGCTGGGCGGATGGGCTGGGTACCTTCGATCTCGTCCTGTGCAACCCGCCCTATGTTGAGGCGGATGCCGCGCTTGACCGGCAGGTGCGCGATTATGAACCCGCCAGCGCGCTGTTCGCCGGGCCGCAGGGGCTTGACGATTATCGCGCGCTGATCCCGCAGCTTGGCAAGCTGATTGTGCCGGACGGGATCGCGATTTTCGAAATCGGCGCACGCCAGGCCGAGGCAGTCAGCGCCATCGCTGCCACGGCCGGGTTTGCTGTAGAACTGCGCCGCGACCTTGCTGGCCGACCGCGCGCGCTAATCCTTTGGTAAGCACCCTTCGGTGAGGAAAAGCGCTGTAGGGCTTGGCAAAGTGCTTTTGCATCGCTAATTGGAAAAACAGGCCAGATGATGTGCGAAGGGCGCAAATCGCTGAGCCAAGCTCCTAAACTCGCTTGAATCGGCCGTCTGGGCTTGTCCCCGGCCACGGCAGCACGGAGCGCGCGGCATCTTTTGGCAAGCCAAGGTGATGACGCGCTTTGACGAGGGGTCTGTTGACCGCGCGTGCAAGAATTTTTTGCAGCCGGTCGCTGATTAAGGAACAATTTCCTTGAATAACAATAATCGGAATAACCGTCGTCGTGGACGCGGCAACCGCCCTCAGGGTGGCAATGGCAGTCAGCTCAACCGGATTGACAGCCGCGCGCGGGGCAATGCGCCGCAGATGCTCGACAAGTACAAAAAGCTTGCGCAGGACGCCCATCACAATGGCGACCGGGTGCAGATGGAATATTATCTGCAATTTGCCGACCACTATTTCCGCGTGATCGCCGATAACAAGGCGCGTCAGGATGAAGTGCGCGGCGGACGCCGCCCGGATGAGCGGGAAGCCGCCGAAGAATACAGCGATGATGATTTCGATTTCGACCGGGGCCGCCGCAGCGATCGCCCGTCGCATGATCGGCAGAACGATGACAGCAGGCAGCCGCGCGCCGATGCTGAAGAAGGCGAATCGGGGCAGGAAGGCGAAAGCTCCGCGTCCGATGACCGTGATGACGGCCGCAGCGAATCGCAGCCGCGCCAGCAGAATGCGCGCCGCCAGCCGCGCAAACCGCGTGATGATGCCCGCAGCGAACGGCCTGAGCGTAGCGACCGCCCGGAACGCGGCGCCCGCGCCGAACGCACCGAGCGTCCCGAACGCAGCGAACCACGCGCCGAAAAGCCTGCCGAAAAGCGTGCTGAAAAGCCCGCCCCCCGCGCCCGCAAGCCGCGCCCGCCGGTTGATGCTGATCGTGGGAGCATTGATTCCTCGATCCTCCCGCCGTCGATCCGCGGCGAGGATTCGGGCAATGGTTCTGGTGATGGCGACGGCACGCTCGAAGCGGTCGGCTGATTGATCGCGGGTGCGGTTCGTCCCCGTGGCGGAAACCCGGACAATGGATGCGCGGATTTCCGCAATCCCGGCGCTGATCCAGCGTCGCCCCGCGCTCGCCGCGATTGTGCTGGGGTTGATCGCGGCCTGCGCTTACCCGCCGCTGCACCTGTGGCCGCTGGGCCTTGCCGCGCTGGCGGGGTTCGTGTGGCTGATTTACACCGCCCCCACCAAGCGCGCGGCGCTGTGGCTGGGCTGGTGGTTCGGTTGGGCGCACCTGACGCTCGCCAATAACTGGATCGCGACCGCTTTTACCCATCAGGCCAAGATGCCCGAGGCATTGGGCTGGGTCGCGGTGCCGCTTGTTTGCATGTATCTGGCGATCTATCCCGCCTTGGCCGCGCTGGCGGCGCATCTGCTGGCCCGGCGCGCGCCGTTGCCTGCCTTTGCGCTGGTGCTGGCAGGTGCGTGGGTGCTGGCCGAATGGGCGCGGGGGACGTTCTTCACCGGCTATCCGTGGCCGCCGGCCGGGCTGATGCTGCTCGGCGAGTGGAAAGCGCAGGGGCTGGCGGCGGTGCTGCCGTGGATGGGCACCTATGCGCTGTCCGGGTTTACTGTCGTGCTGGCGGGCCTGTTGCTGTGGGCGCTGATTGCGCGGCGCTGGGTCGTGGCAGGGGCGGGCGCTGTGGTTGTTGCAACGTCGATGCACTTTCCGGCAATCGAGGCCGCGCCGCCGAACAAAGGCCTGAATTACACCCTCGTGCAACCGCTGCTCAAGCAGACCGAAATCAACGATGCGAGCAAGTTCGAGGAACAATTCGTCCGCCTCGCAGACCTCACCATGCCGGGGCGTGATCAGTCGCGGATTGTGCTGTGGCCCGAAAGCGCGATCCCCGATTACCTCGAGGATGGCTATCCCGAACGCTACTATTTCCAAACGACCGCCGGGGCCGACCCGGAGTTTGCGCGGCGGCGGATCGGTGCGGTGATCGGGCCGCAATCGACGCTGCTGGCGGGCGTCGTCAATCTTGACATTGCCGCGCGCAAGGACGGCAGTTTGGGGGCGGTCAGCGCGCGCAATTCGGTGATCGCGCTGGGCGGCGAAGGCGATATCGCGCACCACTATGCCAAGGCGCATCTGGTGCCGTTTGGCGAATATCTGCCGCTGCGCACCTTGCTCGAACCGCTGGGCCTGTCACGGTTGGTGGCGGGCACGATAGATTATGCGCCGGGGCCGGGGCCGCGCACGCTTAATCTGGGCGAGCACGGCAAGGCGGGCATTCAGATCTGCTATGAAATCGTGTTTTCGGGCGCGGTGGTGGATGCTGCCAACCGGCCCGATTACATCTTCAATCCCTCGAACGATGGCTGGTTCGGTACTTGGGGCCCGCCGCAACATCTGGCGCAGGCGCGGATGCGCGCGCTGGAGGAAGGGCTGCCTGTGCTGCGTTCCACCACCACCGGGATCAGCGCGGTGATCGACGCCAATGGCATCGTGCGCGGCGCGATTGGGCCGGGCAAGGCGGATAAGCTCGAAGGTATCGTCCCCACCGCCCTTCCACCGACGCTGTTCGCCCGCGCGGGGCATTGGCTGACGCTGGGCTGGGCGCTGTCCCTGCTGCTGCTGGGGCTGGGGATGCCAAGATTGCTTGCGCTCATCCACCGGCGCGGCTAGGGCGAGCAGGCAAGCAGGCGGACATAAAGGTTTCCTTATATCTGCATAAGGGCCGGTTTTCCGCCAGACACCGCACTTTCAATCCCTCGGAGGATCCATGCGCACCGAATATCTGTTCACCTCTGAAAGCGTTTCCGAAGGCCACCCGGACAAGGTTTCCGACCAGATTTCCGACGGAATCGTCGATCTGCTGCTGTCGAAAGACCCCGAAGCACGCGTCGCCTGCGAAACGTTGACCACCACGCAATGCGTTGTGCTCGCGGGGGAAATCCGCTGCAAGGGCGTGTTTGAAAACGGCGATTGGGTGCCGGGGGCCAAGGAAGAGATCGAAGCCACCGTGCGCGCCACGGTCAAGCGCATCGGTTACGAACAGGATGGTTTCCACTGGGAAACGCTGCGGTTTGAAAACAAGCTGCACGGCCAGTCGGCACATATCGCGCAAGGCGTGGATGCCGGCGACAACAAGGATGAAGGCGCGGGCGATCAGGGGATCATGTTCGGTTACGCAACCGATGAAACCCCCGATCTGATGCCCGCCACGCTGTATTACAGCCACAAGATCCTCGAACGCATGGCAGCCGACCGCCATTCGGGCGCGGCCCCGTTTCTTGAACCCGATGCCAAAAGCCAGGTGACGCTGCGCTATGAAGAATCGCTCCCCGTCGCGGCGACCGCGGTGGTGGTGTCCACCCAGCACAAGCCGGGCTATTGCCTGACCGGGGACAATGCCGACCCGGCCAAATATCGCGAGCTGGAAAGCTACGTAAAGCGCATCGTTGCAGAGATCATTCCGCCGGTGCTGCTGCGCGAAACCGTCTATTACATCAACCCGACCGGGGCGTTTGAAATTGGCGGGCCGGATGGCGACGCAGGCCTGACCGGACGCAAGATCATCGTTGATACCTATGGCGGCGCGGCCCCGCATGGCGGCGGCGCGTTCAGCGGCAAAGACCCGACCAAGGTTGATCGCAGCGCGGCCTACATCACCCGCTATCTTGCCAAGAACGTCGTGGCGGCGGGCCTTGCTACGCGCTGCACCATCCAGATTGCCTATGCCATCGGTGTGTCGCAGCCATTGTCGCTCTATGTCGACACGCATGAAACCGGCACGGTTGGCGATGAAAAGATCGAGGCAGCGCTGCTGAGCATTGCCAAGTTGGGAGGGCTGACCCCGCGCAGCATCCGCACCCATCTGGGCCTCAATAAACCGATCTATCAGCGCGCAGCCGCCTATGGCCATTTCGGGCGCAAGGCCGAAGGGGATTTCTTCCCGTGGGAACGGCTGGATCTGGTCAATGATCTGAAGGCAGCGCTGGCCTGATTTTTCGGGTAGGGCGAAACCGATGGTGACGCCCGCCCCACCCCCTGCTTGCCCGCCCGCTCAACGTATCCTTGCGCTTGATGCGCTGCGCGGGATTGCGGTGATCGGGATCGTGTGGATGAACGTCCTCGCCTTCGCGCTGCCGGGGCCGGCCTATTATAATCTGCTGTCCTACGGCGCGGCCAGCCCAGTCGATTACTGGGTGTGGCTGGGCAGCTTCGTGTTCATCGAGGACAAGTTCCGCACGCTATTCGCGATGCTGTTTGGCGTGGGTTGCCTGATCCTGCTGGAACGCGGCGGGGCGAGCGGCGCGGGGCGTATGTGGCGAGCGCATTATGCTCGCATGGCGGTGCTGTTTGCGATCGGGCTGATCCACGCGACGCTGCTGGCCAGCAATGATGTGCTGCGTGCCTATGCGATCGCGGGGCTTGCGCTGCCGCTGCTGGCCGGATTGTCGGCGCGGGCACTGGTGGCGGTCGCGCTCGGTCTGCTTACGGTGCACCTTGCCCTGGGCTTGACCGCGCTTGGTACCCCCTTGGTCGATTTTCACGTGAAACATTGGGGCACAGACGCGCTGCTGTGGGCGGAGCGGCAATTTGGCCGCGATCCGGCGGCGATGGCGATGCTGCTGGAACAAGGGCGCGAGGGGCTGGGCGAACGGATCGTCCGGCGGGGTCTGGGAATCCCGGCGCAATTGGCGACCATCATGGCCTCAATCCCGATCAACCTTGCCGCCATTGCGCTGGGCATGGGGCTGTGGAAGGCGGGGATGCTGCGGGGCGAATGGCGCACCTTCCGGCTGCAACGCGTGGCGGGAATAGCCGCGCTAGCGGCGCTGCCGGGGCTGCTGGGTTTGGCGGGGTGGCTGGTGGCACAGGGCTTTCCGGCGGCGCTGGTCGGGCCGGTAGCGCTGGTGCTGTCGGCTCCGTTCGATATGCTGCTGGGGCTGACCTATGCGGCGCTGGCGATGGCGTTTCTGGCGCGCGACAACGCGTTCACCCGCCGGCTGGCGGCGGTGGGCAGGTTGTCGCTGACCAATTACCTGATGACCAGCGTGGTGCTCGCCGCGATCTTCGCCCCGTGGGGGCTGGGGCTGTTTGGCGAAGTTACCCGCGCGCAGGCTTTCACGCTCAGTTTCGTGCCGATTGCGGCGATGCTGGCGTGGTCGCCGCTGTGGCTCGCACGATGGGGGCAAGGCCCGTTTGAACGGTTATGGCGCGGCGCGGCGAAGACGCTATCTTAGCCATCCTCACCATGGGTCGGGGAAGGCCGATCGAGCGCCAGTTCGGCATCGGAAAAGGTGAACGGGCTGCGCACCCCCGCCATCCCACCAAGCTCCACCCGCATCCCGCGCGCGATCACCTGAGGATCGGCAAACACCTCGTCCAAGCGATTGATCGGCCCCGCAGGAACGCCCGCAGCATGGCAGGCATCGAGCAGGCCTTGCTTGGTCCACCCCGCTGCCGCCGCCGCGATTTCGGTATCGAGCGCTGCGGCATTGGCGGTGCGATCACCATTGGTGGCAAAGCGCGGATCGGCGGACAGATGGGCCAGCCCCAGCACCGCCATCAGCTTGTGGAACAAGCCGTCATTGGCGGGCGCAAGGATCACGTGGCCATCGGCCACCGCAAACACCCCGTAAGGCGCGACCTGCGCGTGGGCATTGCCCATCCGCGGGGGGTTTTCGCCGGTGGTGAACAGATAGGTCGCCTGATTGGCGAGTAGCCCGACCGAACAATCCATCAGGCTCATGTCGACCTGTTGTCCGCGTCCTGTCCGCGCCCGCATCAATAGCGCCGCCTGAATGCCGTTGGCTGCCCAGATGCCGGTGGTGATGTCAGATATCGAGATGCCCATCTTGACCGGATGGCCGTGCGGCTCCCCAGTCAGCGACATCAGCCCGCTCATCCCCTGCGCGACGAAATCATAGCCCGCTTCGTGCGCGCGCGGCCCGGTTTGGCCGAAGCCGGTGATCGAACAATAGACGAGGCCGGGATTGCCGCCCGCAACGCTCGCGTAATCGAGGCCGAACTTGGCGAGGCTGCCGGTCTTGAAGTTTTCGATCACCACGTCGGCCCCGGCGATCAGCGCCTTGACCCGCGCAAGATCGCCTGCATCCGCGAAATCGGCGATGATCGAGCGTTTGCCGCGATTGCAGGCGTGGTAATAGGCGGCCTCGCGGTGGACCCGCCCCTGCGCATCGGTGCGCTCTACCCAAGGCGGCCCCCACAGCCGGGTGCCATCGCCTTCCGGGCTTTCCACCTTGATCACATCCGCGCCCAGATCAGCGAGGATCTGTCCCGCAAACGGCCCCGCCAGCACCCGCGCCAGTTCCACCACCTTGAGCCCCGCAAGCGGCGCATCGGGGTTGCGGGGCTGGTCGAGCCACATCGCGTCAATCCCCGCCTGCCGCCAGATGCGCGCGCAGGAAAGCCACGCTATCGGCCAGCACGGGTGCCTTGGCGCGGTAGGGTGTGGACAGCGCCATCACCACCTCCTCGTGGGACAACGGGCCGTAGTTCTTCACCTCGACCGGCGCACCCAACTCGCGCAATTTCGCCGCGAGGTTGTTGGCATTCTTCGCGCGCACCGTGGTATCGCCCTGCGACGTCGCCAGCAGCAGCGGCGGGGCATCTGTGCGGGCATAGGCAATCGGCTGCGTTTCAGCCGGGCGCGGCCATTGCCCCATCGCATCGATCGAACGCTTGCTGGTGAAGGGGTGGAAATCATAGGGGCCAGACAGCCCAACCGCCGCCTTGGTGATGGCAGGATCAACCCCCGCCGCTGTCAGCCGCTGCGTGTCCAGTGCCAGCATCACCGCGACATAGGCCCCCGCCGAATGGCCCATGAACGCGATCCGCGTCGGGTCGCCGCCCTGCGCGGCGATATTGTCGCGCGTCCACGCGACCGCCTCGGCCCCGTCTTCGAGGAAGGCGGGAAAGCGCACCTGCGGCACCTTGCGGTAATCGGGGATGACGACGAGGAAGCCCTGTTTTGCCAGTGCACGCCCGGCAAAAGCATAGGCGGCGCGGTCACCCTTGGCCCAGCCGCCGCCGTACCAGAAGATCACCACCGGCAGCTTGCTTTTGACTGCGGTGTCCGGTGCCCAGATGTCGAGCGTCTGCCCGTGGTTGCCGAAAGGCACGCCTTCGACCACCTGCCGCGCGCCCGCGCCGCCGCCCATCGCCCAGTCATAGGCCGACAGCAGCCGTGGGGGCGAAGTGAAGGCGAGGATGCCGCCGATCACCAACAGCAATGCCAGGCCGACAAACGCGATTCCACGCCGCATCACACCGCGTAATGCGCGGTGGTGGAGGCGGCGATGTCAGCTTCGGTCACGCCGGGGGCCATTTCGATCAGGCGAAAGGGTGAGGCGTGGTCGGGCCGCTGGAACACCGCCAGATTGGTGATCACCATGTCCACCACCCCCGTGCCGGTCAGCGGCAAGGTGCAGGCGGGGATGAATTTGGGGCTGCCGTCCTTGGCGGTGTGATCCATCACTACGATGATCTTCTTGACGCCCGCGACCAGATCCATCGCCCCGCCCATGCCCTTGATCATCTTGCCGGGGATCATCCAGTTGGCGATGTCGCCGTTCTCCGCCACTTCCATCGCGCCCAGCACGGTCAGATCAATATGCCCGCCGCGGATCATCGCAAAGCTGGTGGCGCTGTCGAAATAGGCGCTGTGCGGCAGTTCACTGATGGTCTGCTTGCCGGCGTTGATCAGGTCAGCGTCAACCTCGTCTTCATAAGGGAACGGCCCGATGCCGAGCATCCCGTTCTCGCTTTGCAGCGTCACCATCATCCCTTCGGGGATGTGATTGGCGACCAGCGTCGGGATGCCGATGCCAAGGTTGACGTAATAGCCATCCTGCAATTCGCGCGCGGCGCGCGCTGCCATCTGGTCACGGGTCCAGCTCATGCCGCAACCTCCCTTTCGCGTGTGGTCAGGAATTCGATCTGCTTGTCATAGGGCGCGCCCATCACGATGCGGTTCACGAACACCCCGGCAAGGTGGATCTGATCGGGATCAAGCGCGCCTGCGGGAACGATTTCCTCGACCTCGGCAACGCACACCTTGCCGCAGGTGGCCGCGGGCAGGTTGAAATTGCGCGCGGTCTTGCGGAAGATGAGGTTGCCGGTTTCATCGGCTTTCCACGCCTTGACGATGGCGAGGTCGGCGAAGATGCCGTGTTCAAGGATATAGGTCTGCATCACTCCGTCACGGTCGGGGAAGTCCTTGTGTTCCTTGCCCTCGGCGACTTCGGTGCCGACCCCGGTGCGGGTGTAGAATCCGGGAATGCCCGCGCCGCCTGCGCGCATCCGTTCGGCCAGTGTGCCTTGAGGACAGAATTCAACTGCAAGCTCACCCGCCAGATATTGCCGTTCAAACTCTTTGTTTTCGCCGACATAGGAACTGATCATCTTGGCCACCTGCCGGGTGCGCAGCAGTTTGCCGATGCCTTGATTGTCGATCCCGGCATTGTTGCTGGCAAAGGTGAGGCCAGTCACCCCGCTATCGCGGATCGCGTCGAGCAATCTTTCGGGAATGCCGCATAGGCCAAAGCCCCCTGCGGCGATCAGCATGTCGTTTTTCAGGACGCCTGCAAGCGCACTGGCGGCATCGGAGTAGATTTTGGTCATCGAACTGGTTTGCTCGCTCACTCAATCGGCACGCACAGGCCGTCTGCGGAATGTCACATAGGATGATTAGAGGCTTCGAAGCGCGCTGTCACGCCCATGCGATCGCCAAAGGTGAATTTATATTCATGTTGCGATGCAGCACGCGATTTTGCCATTCAATTGCTGAATAATTAGGCAACTGCTTTCATTGCAAGCAGTTATGTGCGCCCTTTCGTATAGAAACCCTGCGATTTCCTCATTCGTTGCGTCGTATGCAACTATCAATGAGGCTTTCGCACTTGCACAACAGCCATGCCTGCTGCATATGCGAAGTGCCTTTCAGGCATCCTCTCCCAAAACTTTCAAAGCCCGGCCCCGTGCCGGGCTTTTTTTGCCCGGCACAAATCGCCAGGCGTGCCGGACACGCTGCGCCGCCTGCTGATTGCATTCGCCTTTCCTTGTTCCTAGCTATTGGTTTCGACCCAAGACCGCCAGCTGCACAGGGATTCCTTCATGGCCGATGCCGAAACCGCCGCTCCGACCCGCAACGTAAGGTTGCAGGTTGCTCCTGCGCGACAGGAAGAATCGGGGCAGGGCATTGCCCGTATGCCGCGATCGGCGTTCCAGAAGCTCGGGATTACCGAGGGCGATGTGGTCGAAATCACCGGCAAGCGCGCCACTGCCGCGATCGCCATGGCCGCCTATCCGGAAGATGACGCGCTCGATGTGGTGCGGCTCGACGGGTTGCAGCGCGGCAATGCCGAGGCGGGATCGGGTGAGCACGTTGACATCGCCAAAGCCGAATCGCGCCCAGCCACCCGCGTGGTATTTGCGCCTGCCCAGCGTGAAATGCGGCTGCAGGGGCCGACCCAGGCGTTGAAGCGTAATTTCTTCCGCCGCCCGCTGGTGGCCGGTGATCTGGTGGCGACCACCGGGCAGCAGCCGGTGCAGAATATGCCGCCCGATGTTCGCCAGCTCTTGCGCGCTCCAGCCTATGCCTTGACCCAGATTCGCCTCACCGTCGCCGCGACCAGCCCCAAGGGCATCGTCCATATTGACGAGAACACCGAGGTCGAACTGCGCGCCGAATTCGAAGAACCGCGCGATGGCCGGGCGGCGGTCAATTACGATGATGTCGGCGGGATGGACGATACCATTAACGCCTTGCGCGAAATGGTGGAATTGCCGCTGCGCTATCCGGAATTGTTCATCCGCCTCGGCGTCGAACCGCCCAAGGGCGTGCTGCTCCACGGCCCGCCGGGTACCGGCAAGACCCGGTTGGCGCAGGCGGTCGCGAACGAATCGGATGCCGAATTCTTCACCATCAACGGCCCGGAAATCATGGGTTCCGCCTATGGCGAAAGCGAAAAGCGCCTGCGCGAAGTGTTCGAGGAGGCTGCCCGCGCGGCGCCCGCGATCATCTTCATCGACGAAATCGATTCGATCGCGCCCAAACGCACGCAGGTGCCGGGGGAGGCCGAAAAGCGTCTGGTGGCGCAGTTGCTGACGCTGATGGACGGGCTGGAAAAGCGCGCCAATCTGGTGGTGATCGCAGCCACCAATCGGCCCGACGCGATTGACGAGGCATTGCGGCGGCCGGGCCGGTTTGACCGCGAGATTGTGATCGGCGTGCCTGATGAACGCGGGCGGCGCGAGATTCTCAGCATTCACACCCGCGGGATGCCGTTGGAGGCGGCGGTTGATCTGAAAGAACTTGCCCGCGTCACTCACGGCTTTGTCGGCGCGGATATCGCCGCGCTGGCGCGTGAGGCGGCGATTGAGGCGGTGCGGCGGATCATGCCCCGGCTGGATCTGGATGAACGCACGATCCCCCCCGAAGTGCTCGAAGACCTGTGCGTGACCCGCGACGATTTCCTCGCCGCGCTCAAGCGCGTGCAGCCATCGGCCATGCGCGAGGTGATGGTGCAGATGCCCAATGTCAGCTGGAGCGATATCGGCGGCGTGGATGATGCCATCGACAAGCTGAAAGAGGGGATCGAACTGCCGCTGAAAAACCCCGAAGCGTTCCGGCGTCTGGGCATTCGTCCGGCCAAGGGCTTCCTGCTCTACGGCCCGCCGGGCACTGGCAAAACCCTGCTGGCCAAGGCGGTGGCGAAGGAGGCTGAGGCCAATTTCATCTCGATGAAAAGTTCTGACCTGCTGTCGAAATGGTATGGCGAAAGCGAACAGCAAATCGCCCGACTGTTCGCCCGTGCCCGGTCGGTTGCGCCGTGTGTGCTGTTCATCGACGAGATCGATTCACTGGTTCCCGCGCGCGGCAGCGGGCAGGGCGAACCGCAGGTGACGGGCCGCGTGGTCAACACCATTCTGGCCGAAATGGACGGGCTGGAGGAACTGCAATCGGTGATCGTGATCGGCGCGACCAATCGTCCGGCGCTGGTCGATCCGGCGTTGCTGCGGCCCGGCCGGTTTGACGAACTGGTTTACGTCGGCACCCCTGACAAGCCGGGACGTGAGCACATCCTTGGCATTCACACCGCCAAAATGCCGCTGGCGGCGGACGTTGATCTGGCCGCGCTGGCGGGAAAGACCGAACGCTATACCGGGGCCGATCTTGAAGATGTGGTGCGACGCGCCGGCCTGTCCGCGCTGCGCCGTGTGGGCGGCGAAGTGGACGCGGTCAGCGCGCTCGATTTCGACGAGGCTTTAAAGGATTCGCGCGCCACCGTGACCGAGGCGATGGAGGCTGAATACAAGAATATGCGCGGCGAGCTGAAAAAGCGCGCGGCGGAAGTTCACCCGATCGGCTTCATCGCGCCGGATATGCTGACCCCGACGCGGGAGAAAAAGCACGATTGAGCGGGCTGGGTTAGAGGATCGGGCACACTCCAAAGTTCCGCAAATGTTTCACGTGAAACATTGCTGCGAGCACCGCAATCGCGCTGTCTGGAAGTGTCTAAGGGGGGTCTAAAGGGGGTCTAGCCTGCCCTAATGCGCCGCGTCCCATGATCGGCCCGTGCCGATATCGACCCCCAGCGGCACGGTGAGTTCGACGGCTGGCAGCGCGGCTTCGGCCATCACGCGGCGGATGATCGGGGTGGCGGCTTCGACGCGGTCCTCTGGCAGTTCGAACACCAATTCGTCGTGCACCTGCAACAGCATCCGCACATCGTGGAGGCCCGCATCGCCCAGCGCGGGCAGCATCCGCGCCATTGCGCGCTTGATGATGTCGGCGCTGGTGCCCTGGATCGGGGCATTGATCGCGGCGCGCTCGCTCCCCTGACGTTCGGCCTGGTTCTTGGAATTGATCCGCGGGAACCACGTTTTGCGCCCGAACAATGTCTCGGAATAACCCTTGGCCCGCACGGTTTCGAGCGTTTCGTGGATGTAGCGCTGGATGCCGGGGAAACGCTGGAAATAGGTGTCGATCATCGCCTGCGCTTCTTCGGGCGTAACCTCCAGCCGCCCCGCCAAGCCCCAGCGTGAAATTCCGTAAAGTATTGCAAAATTTATAGTTTTTGCCCGCGCGCGGGTGTCGCGGGTGACTTCGCCGAACATTTCGGTGGCGGTGCGGGCGTGGATGTCCTCACCCGCCGCGAATGCCGCCTTCAGCGTGTCGACCCCGGCCATATGCGCGGCCAGCCGCAATTCGATCTGCGAATAGTCGGCGGCCAGCAGGACATTGCCCGGTTCGGGCACAAAGGCTTCACGAATCTGGCGGCCAATCGCGGTGCGGATCGGGATATTCTGCAAGTTGGGATCGGTCGACGACAGCCGCCCGGTCTGCGCGCCGACCAGGCTGTAGCTGGTGTGAACACGCCCGGTCGCCGGATTTATCGCGGCTTGCAGCGCATCAGTATAGGTCGATTTCAGCTTCGCCAACTGCCGCCATTCGAGCACTTTGCGGGCAATCGGCGCGCCTTCCCCGGCGAGCTTTTCCAGCACCGAGACATCGGTCGAATATTGTCCGCTCTTGCCCTTCTTCCCGCCCTTGTGCCCCAATTTGTCGAACAGGATATCGCCCAACTGCTTCGGGCTGCCGACGGTGAATTCCTGCCCGGCAAGGCTATGGATTTCCCCTTCGAGCCGGGCAATCTCGACCGCAAATTCCTCTGACAGCTTTGCCAGCCGCGCGCGGTCAACCCGGATCCCTTCGCGCTCCATCGCGGCGACCACCGCGATCAGCGGGCGGTCAACCCGCTCATAGACCCGCGTGCCACCTTCGATGGCGAGGCGCGGTTTGAGGTGGCGGTATAGCCGCAGGGTGACGTCGGCATCCTCGGCGGCATAAGGCGTCGCGCGGTCGAGCGGCACTTCGCTGAACAAGATCGCCTTCTTGCCGGTGCCGCACACGTCCTTGAACGCAATCGGGGTATGGCCGAGGTGGCGCTGGCTGAGCTCGTCCATCCCATGGCCGCCGCCCATGCCTTCCTCCCCGCGTCCGGCATCCAGCGCAAAACTGATCACCATCGTATCGTCAATCGGGGCGACATTGATCCCCTGACGCGCGAAGATGTTGAGATCATACTTGCCGTTCTGGAACACCTTGAGGACGGCTGCATCCTCCAGCAGCGGCCCTAGCGCGGCGAGCGCGGCGGCCATGCCCACCTGCTGCGGCTTTTGCGCGAACATATCGTCCCCGCCCCCCTCGATATTATGGTGCGCGAGCGGGATGTAGCACGCGTCATTGGGGCCAAGCGCAAGGCTGACCCCGACCAGATCGGCGCGCATCGCATCGAGCGAGGTGGTTTCGGTATCAACCGCCACCACCCGTGCAGCGAAGGCGCGCTCGATCCATGCTTCCAGCCGCTCGATCGTCTGCACCGTTTCATAGGCGCTGTGATCGACGGGGGGCATATCGGGCAGCGGCTGGCGGTTGGCGCTGCCATTGGCGCCGTCCCCGTTTGCTCCCGGCGTATCGGGTTTGGGCGGGTTCAAATCGGTGGTGCGCGACGGGCTGCCGCGCCCTGCATCCAGCCGCCGCAGCAGCGAGGTGAAGCCGTGCTGTTCAAGGAAAGCCGCCAGCGGGGCGGGCGGGACGGGGCCAAGCTTCATTTCCGCAATCGGCTGCGGCAGCGCGCAATCTTCTTTCAGCGTTACCAGCACCTTGCTCAGTTCGGCATCGCTGCGGCTTTCGATCAGGCGGTCTTTGAGCTTCGATGGCTTCATGTCGGACGCCGCATCCAGCGCCGCGGTGAGCGAGCCGTGTTCAGCGATCAGCTTGCTCGCGGTTTTTGGCCCAACCCCGAAAATGCCCGGCACATTGTCAGCCGTGTCCCCCATCAACGCCAGCACATCGCCCACCAGTTCGGGCGGGACGCCGAATTTCTCTTCGACTTCATCGAGATAGATGCGCTGGTTCTTCATCGTATCGAGCATATCGATCCGGGCGGGGCCGTGCGGCCCATCAACCTCGCCCACCAATTGCATCAGATCCTTGTCGGATGAAACGATGGTCACGTCCCATCCCATGCGCTGCGCCTCGCGCGCGTAGGAGGCGATCAGATCGTCGGCCTCCAGCCCTGCTTCCTCGATGCAAGGCAGGCTGAAGGCGCGGGTGGCATCGCGGATCAGCGGGAATTGCGGCACCAGGTCTTCGGGCGCAGGGGGGCGGTTGGCCTTGTATTCGGCGTAGATTCCGTTGCGGAAACTGATTGATCCTGCGTCAAGGATCACCGCAAGGTGGGTCGGCCCGTCGGCCGCATCAAGATCGGCGGCGAGCTTCCACAGCATGGTGGTGTAGCCATAGACCGCGCCGACCGGCGTGCCGTGCGGATTGGTGAGCGGGGGCAGCCGGTGATAGGCCCGGAAGATATAGGATGATCCATCGACGAGATAGAGGTGCTGTTTGGAAGGTTCGGCCATGCCGCCTGCTAGCACCCGGCAAAGCGCGCGGGTAGAGGGGGATCGCAGGTGGCGGGGCGTTAAATTGTGGCAGGAAAACGGCGAAATTTGGGCGGCGGTGCCTTAATTCGCTTGCGCTGCCGCAATCTTGCCATTATTTGCAGCGGTGAACCGGAGTTCAGTCGCCGGGTTCGACGCAATCCCAAGCGGGGTGCGTGACATTCGCTGAAGAAGGAATTCATATTATGCGTAAGATCATTCTTGCTGCCGCGATCGCCACCTCGGCCCTCGGCCTTGCTGCTTGCAGCGGCGAAACCGCCACCGAAACCGAAGAAGCTGCCGACGCGATGGCTGCTGACGCCGAAGCCAACGCCGACGCCGCTGTTGAAGCCGTCGAAGGCGCTGCCGACGCGACTGCCGAAGCTGCTGAAGCAACCGCCGACGCCGCGACCGAAGCTGCTGATGCCGCTGCCGCGACCGCCGAAGCTGCGACTGCTGCTGCCGAGTAATCGGATATGATCCGCACCGCTTTTGCGGTGGCGGTCATACAGAAGGGCGGTGCCGAAAGGCGCCGCCCTTTTTGCTGCCTGTCATGAATTGAACCGAGGATCAGCCCCCGGTTGAATAGGGGGCGGCGGTCCAGTTCTTGGTCGGGTTCTGCTGCGCGCGCACTGCAAAACCATCATACAGCGCGCGGGCAATCGCTGCGATGCGCTGCTCGCGGGCCAGCCTGGTTCCCTGCCCCGTCACATAGATCGCCACTGCAATCGCGCGGCCATCGGGGGTTTCGATGATGCCGATATCGCTCGACGTGTTGTTCAAGGATCCGGTCTTGTGGCTCACCCGCGCTTCGAGCGGGATGTGCGCCGGAATGCGGCGCTTGCCGGTAATGGTGCGGCTCATCGCGCCAAGCAAGACCTGACGGCTTTGGTCGGACAGGAACTCCCCGCGATACAGGCCCGCCAGCAGGCGCACCATCGCGCGCGGCGTGGCGGCATCGCGCGGGTCGATGTGGTTGGCGGGATCATATTCGCCATCATCGCGCACCAAGGTCGCGATATCGCGGTTGATGCTGAAATCATTGATGCCCTGCCGCCGCATCCAGTCATTGACCACAGCCGGCCCGCCGATCGCGGCCAGCATCGCATCGGTCGCCGGATTGCTCGACCGGGTTATCATGATCTCGATCAGGTCGATTGCGGGCATATATTGCCCTTCGCGCACCGGAGCCTTGGGCGAGGAATATTTGGCCGAACGCACCGCCATCATCAGCGGAAATTCCGAAGTCAGCGAATAGCGCCCTTGTTCGACCATTTCGAGATAGGCCGCGCCAATCGCGATCTTGCTGGTCGATGCCAACGGGAACAATTGGTCGCCCAGCACCATGATTTCCTCGCCAGTGGCAAGGTCAATTGCGGCAACGCCAATGCGGCCCTGGTCGGCGTTTGCAAGTTCGGCGATGCGTTGTTCAAAGCTGGAGGCATAGATCGCCTCAAAGCTCTGCGGCTCGCGCATTTGCGTGCCAAACGCGGTGTCGAAACTGGCCTGAAGTTCGTCAGCGCGCGCGGCGGCCGGCATTGCCAAGGCCGCAAAAGCAGCGGCAAAACCAGTGGCGAGAGCAAGGATACGAGAGCGTGCCATAGGGATAAGCTACTCCGGCAGGGTTTATGACGGATTAATAAACCATACTAGTCATGCCCGATTCGCCGCGACAAGGCCTCATGTTAACCAGTGCGGTGAATGGTGCGCAGGTCGCGACAGGGCAGCGCGCAGGCGCGATTCGCCGCTCCTCGACCGCAGTGGCAGGTTCGTCGAATGGGGGCTTGCCGGTGCGGGCCTGGACTTGACTGCACCGGTGATCCCGGCAGTCTGGCGGCAAGGCTTTCAACCAAGGGGACATTATGACCAACACCGCCTCGCTGCGCGCCACCCGCGCTGCTCTTTCCGCACTGATGCTGTCTGCCTCGGGCATCGCCTTTGCGCAAAGTGCCCCGATCGTGCAGCCCGGTGCGCCGGGGCAGGCGAGCCAGACGCTCACCGCCGAACAGGCGACCCGGCTGGTGACGGCGGGTTACGCACCGGCTGACGTTACCTTCATGCAGCACATGATCGTGCACCATCAGCAGGCGGTCGATATGGCGGTGCTGGTCAAGGATCGCACCAATACCGAAGACCTGGTGGCGATTGCCGGACGGATCGAATCGAGCCAGGCTGACGAAATCGCCTTCATGAAAGGCTGGCTGGCTGAACGCGGCCAGCCCGCCGAAGACCCGATGTTGCAGGGGCACAACGCCCACCACGCCCACGCGACCATGGCAGGCATGGCCTCCCCCGAACAGATGCAGGCGCTGGCCGCGGCCAAGGGCGTGGATTTTGACCGGCAATTCCTCACCCTGATGATCGCTCACCACGAAGGCGCGGTGGAGATGGTGGAAAAGCTGCTCGATGAAGATGGCACTGCGGTTGACCCGGTATTGTTCCGCTTCATCAGCGATATCGAAAACGAACAGACCGGCGAGATCGCGCGGATGGACAAGCTGCTGGCCGGCTTGTCGGCAGACCCGCGTTCAGGGCTTGCTGCCGGGTTCGATAATGCCGGTGAGGCGATCCTGAACCTCACCAAACTGGCCAGCCTTGCCAAGCCCGCCGGGTTCTTTGATCCTGCCAACCCAGCCGATCTGCGCCCGCTGGCTGCCCCCAGAAAGGACAAGCAAAAAGCAGATAAAGACAAGCAGGACGGAGGCAAGGCCGCACCTGAACCGGCCGAACCCGCCGCCGCGCCCGGTCAAGCGGCTGCCGATGCCATCCCTGCACCCGATCAAGCCGCCGCAGATGCCGTACCGCCCGCACCGGCTGAACGGGCCGAAGAGGACAGCCTGACCGAATTTGCCGAACGTTCGCCGCTGCTCAACTTCGCCAACACCGACATCGCGTTTTTTGGCGATGTGATGGTCGCAGGCTCTTACCACGGGTTCAACATCTACAAATTGGGCGATGACGGCGTGCCCAATCTGATGAGCAGTGTCGTGTGCCCCGGCGGGCAGGGCGATGTCTCGGTGGCTGGCAACCTGCTGGTGATGAGTGTCGAACAGACCCGCGGGCGCATCGATTGCGGGCTGCAAGGCGCGCCGGGCAAGGTCAGCACCGAAAGGTTCCGGGGGCTGCGCATCTTCGATATTTCTGACCTCACCCGTCCGGTGCAGGTCGGCGGGGTGCAGACCTGCCGGGGCAGCCACACGCATTCAATCGTTAGCGCCGATGACACGCGGCTGATCGTCTATAACTCCGGCACCGCTGGGGTGCGTGAGGAGGAAGAGCTGGCCGGGTGCATCGGCGGGATTCCGGGCGACACCCGCACCGCGCTGTTTTCGGTCGACGTGATCGAGATTCCGGTGGCCAATCCCGCGGCAGCCCGGATCATCAAAAGCCCGCGCGTGTTTGCCGATACCGAATCGGGCGAAATCGCCGGGTTGTGGCGCGGCGGCGATCATGGCGACGGCACACAGCGCACCGCGCAGACCAACCACTGTCACGACATCACGGTGTTCCCCGCGCTGAAGCTGGCGGCGGGCGCGTGTTCGGGCAACGGCATCCTGTTCGACATCAGCGATCCTGTGAACCCCAAGCGGATCGACGCGGTAACTGACACCACCTTTGCCTATTGGCATTCGGCCACCTTCAACAATGATGGCACCAAGGTGATCTTCACCGATGAATGGGGCGGCGGCGGGCGGCCGCGCTGCAAGGCATCCGATCCCAAGACCTGGGGCGCCAATGCGATCTACGATATCGTCGATGGCAAGCTGGTGTTCCGCGCGCACTATAAAATGCCTGCGCCGCAGACCGACATGGAAAACTGCGTTGCGCATAACGGATCGATCATCCCGGTGCCGGGCCGCGATCTGTTTGTGCAGGCGTGGTATCAGGGCGGCCTTTCGGTGATGGACTTTACCGACAGCGCGAGCCCCAAGGAAATTGCCTATTTCGATCGCGGCCCGATTGATACCAAGCAGTTGGTGCTGGGCGGATACTGGTCAACCTACTGGTATAACGGCCATATCTACGGCACCGAGATCACGCGCGGGATCGACGTGTTTGCGCTTCAGCCGAGCGAACACCTGACCGAGGCGGAAATCGCGGCGGCCAAGGCGGCCATCTACGAAGGCGGCCGCTTCAACCCGCAAACCCAGACACGGGTGACGTGGGATGCAGCGGTGATCGAAGCCGCCGAGGCCAGCCGCAAGGGCGGGTGAGGGGTTCGCGCGCCGGAGGCAATCATCATCGCCCGCCGTTTCAGGCGGCGATGATGGCCTGCTGAATTTCCTCGATCGGGCGGCCTGCGAAAGATTTGTCGATTTCCCCGACCAGCCGTTTTTCAAGCTCGGCATGGTAATGGTGGCGCATTTCGCCCAGCGTTTTGGGGTCAGCGATGATCAGCAGCGCCTCAATCTCACCGGCAATCGCCTTGGCGTTGAGCCATTCGGCAGCCGCGGCCCCGTGCGCCAGTTCATCCAGCTGCGTGCGGCCCAGCAGTTTGCCGAGTTGATCCTGATGGCGCACCCCGGCGCTGAAATTGGTCGGCACCAGTTCGGGCCGCGCTTCGGGCACCAGCCTTGGTTCAAAAATTTGCCCGTCGTTGCGCAACAGTGAAAAATTCTCACCATCAAGCAAGGCGACGTGGGCTTTGTGTGCAAGCTTCATAATTCCCCTTTCTTCGGCCAGTGCCGGGGTTCGCCCCGACTGCCGAAAGCGATAACAGAAAAACCCCGGAGGCGCGAACCTCCGGGGCTTATCCGTTTCTGCCGGAAGGCGATACCGCCTCCGGGAAGTCACCAGCGCGAGAGCTTAGAAACCCATGCCGCCCATGCCGCCCATGTCAGGCATCGCAGGTGCGGACGACTTGTCTTCCGGGCGTTCCACGATTGCCGCTTCGGTGGTGATCAGCAGGCCAGCGACCGAGGCCGCATCCTGCAACGCCACGCGAACCACCTTGGTCGGATCGATCACGCCCGAGGCGACGAGGTTCTCATAGGTGTCGGTCGCCGCGTTGAACCCTTGGGTTTCGTCATCTTCGCGCAGCAGGTTGCCCGCAACCACCGCGCCATCATGGCCGGCGTTCTGGGCGATCTGCTTGATCGGGGTGGTGATCGCCTTGCGGATGATGTCGATGCCGCGGGTCTGGTCTTCGTTCGCGCCCTTCATCCCTTCCAGGGCTTTGGTGGCGTAAAGCAGCGCGGTGCCGCCGCCCGGAACGATGCCTTCTTCGACCGCAGCGCGGGTCGCGTGGAGCGCGTCATCAACGCGGTCCTTGCGTTCCTTCACTTCGACTTCGGATGCGCCGCCAACCTTGATCACGGCCACGCCGCCAGCCAGCTTGGCAAGCCGTTCCTGCAGCTTTTCGCGGTCGTAATCGCTGGTGGTGTTGTCGATCTGGGTGCGGATTTCAGCCACGCGCGCCTTGATGTCGTCAGCTGCGCCGGCGCCATCGACGATGGTGGTGTTGTCCTTGTCGATCGAAACCTTCTTGGCTTCACCCAACATCCCGACAGTGACGTTTTCGAGCTTGATGCCGAGGTCTTCGGAAATCATCTCGCCCTTGGTCAGGATCGCGATGTCCTGCAGCATCGCCTTGCGACGATCGCCAAAGCCGGGGGCCTTGACCGCCGCAACCTTCAGCCCGCCGCGCAGCTTGTTGACCACCAGGGTCGCCAGCGCTTCGCCTTCGATATCTTCGGCGATGATCAGCAGCGGACGGCCCGACTGCACCACAGCTTCAAGGATCGGCAGCATCGACTGCAGGTTCGACAGCTTCTTTTCGTGGATCAGGATATAGGGATTTTCCAGTTCCACGGTCATCTTGTCGGGGTTGGTGATGAAGTAGGGCGACAGGTAGCCGCGATCAAACTGCATGCCTTCGACGACATCGAGTTCAAATTCGAGGCCTTTGGCTTCCTCGACGGTGATCACGCCTTCCTTGCCGACCTTTTCCATGGCCTGAGCGATTTTTTCGCCCACTTCCACGTCGCCATTGGCCGAAATGATCCCGACCTGCGCGATTTCGGAGGAACCTGACACGTCCTTCGAACGGCTCTTGAGGTTTTCGACCACCTTGGTGACGGCCAGATCAATGCCGCGCTTCAGATCCATCGGGTTCATGCCGGCGGCGACCGACTTCATGCCTTCGGTGACAATCGCCTGAGCGAGCACGGTGGCGGTGGTGGTGCCATCGCCAGCCGTATCATTGGCCTTGCTGGCGACTTCGCGCAGCATCTGTGCGCCCATGTTTTCGAACTTGTCCTTAAGTTCGATTTCCTTGGCGACGGTGACGCCGTCCTTGGTGATGCGCGGTGCGCCGAAGCTCTTGTCGATCACGACGTGGCGCCCCTTGGGGCCGAGCGTGACCTTGACGGCATTGGCGAGGATATCGACGCCGCGCAGAATGCCTTCGCGGGCTTCGCGGCCGAACTTTACGTCCTTGGCAGCCATGATTGTTTCTCCTGAAATTGGTTGTTTGGAAAGGAAAAGCTTGTGGGATCAGCCGATGATCCCCATGATGTCGCTTTCCTTCATGATCAGCAGGTCTTCCCCGTCGATCTTGACTTCGGTGCCCGACCACTTGCCGAACAACACGCGGTCGCCGGCCTTGACATCCATCGGGATGCGGTCGCCGTCTTCGTCACGGGCGCCGTCGCCAACGGCGACGATTTCGCCTTCGCTCGGCTTTTCCTGAGCGCTATCGGGGATGATGATGCCGCCAGCGGTCTTCTGGTCGGCTTCGATGCGACGGACCACAACGCGGTCGTGCAGCGGACGAAATGCCATGATGATGACCTTTCCTTGAATGAATGAGGTGTCTTGGCACTCTCCGCTTGAGAGTGCCAACGGGGCACATTTGGTCGTGGGCTGCGAATGAATCAAGGGCTGAACCGCAAAAAAATTCACTGCGCAGATGATTGTGCAGCTGATTTGGCGCGTGGGGTGGTCAGGGCTGGCCCGGTCGTTTATCTGGCACCGCAACCCGACCGATCCCGCGCACAGGCGCGGCCCATCCGATGGAGCCATTCCCCCGATGACCAGTCCGAAGCTCGCCAATCTCAACGCGAAACTCGCAAACGAGTTTGATATCGCCGCGCAGGCGCTGGTCTGGCTGCGCGAAAGCATCCCGCAATTAGCCGGGGCAATTGCGGTATTGGTGATCGGGGTGATCCTTGCCCGGTTGCTGTCAAAGGCGGCTGACCGCGCGCTGACCCGATCCGACCGGATCGAGCCGACGGTCGCCAAATTCCTCAGCAACATCATCAAATATGTGCTGTGGGTGGTGGTGGCCGTCACGGTGCTGACCCAGTTCGGGGTGAGAACCACCAGCATCATCGCCGCGCTTGGCGGTCTGGCACTGGCGGTCGGCCTCGCGCTGCAAGGCACGCTCAGCAATGTCGCGGCGGGGGTGATGATCCTGATCCAGCGCCCGTTCCGGGTGGGGGAGGCGATTAGTGCGGGCACCGTCACCGGCACGGTTCAGGCGATTGGCCTGTTTACCACCGAAATCCTCCAGTATGACGGGCTGTATGTAATGGTTCCCAACAATGAATTGTGGAACAAGCCGATCGTCAACTTTACCCGGATGCCGACCCGCCGGTTCGAACTGCTGATCGGCATTGGCTATTCAGACAATATCGAACAGGCGCGCGCGGAATTGCTGGCACTGGCGGCGGCCGATGACCGGGTGTTGGATGATCCCGAACCGGTGGCGTTTGTATCCGCCTTGGCCGATAGCGCGGTCACGATCGGGCTGCGGGTGTGGTGCGCGACCGATGATTACCTCGCGCTGTCATGGGCGTTGACCGAGGCGGCCAAGACCCGCTTTGGCGAAGTGGGAATCACCATTCCCTTCCCGCAGCGCGAAGTGCGAACCATCGTCGCGAGTGCTTAACGCGCGGTCAGGCCCAGCGCTTCGCGCCGATACCAGCGCCAGATCAGCAGCGCGGCGGCAAAGAACAGCCCGGTGGCCAGCCCGATCCACACGCCGGTGCCTTGCAGTGGCGTGAAAAAGCCGAGGCCGACCGACATGCCGATGCCCGGCACCCAATAGCTGAAGATCGCGATCCACATCGGCACGCGGGTGTCCTGCAATCCCCTGAGCGCGCCAGCCGCCACCGCCTGCACCCCGTCCGCCAGCTGGAATATCGCCGCCAGCACCAGGTATTGCAGCGCGAAACCAACCAGCGCGGCATTGGCCGGCGCGGCGGGATCGACATAGATCGTCAGCAGCAATTCGGGGAATGCAACCATCGCGCCCGCGGTCAACACCATGAACCCCGTGCCGATCCCCAGCGCCACCCAGCCAGCCCGCGCCACGCCCACCGGATCGCGCGCACCATAGAAATAGCCGACCCGGATGGCCGCGGCCTGTCCGACCCCGAACGGCACCTGAAACGCCATCGCCGCCAGTTGCAACGCCACGGTATGCCCCGCCAGTTCTGCCGCGCCGAACCGCCCCATCAGAAACGCTGCCGCCCCGAAAATGCCTGCCTCGGCGGTGATCGTCAGTGCAATCGGGGTGCCGATCCGGACAATCTGCTTCAGCCGCGCCCAATCGGGCGACCAGATCCTGCCCAACACGTGATAGCGGTGCAGCCGCCGGTCAAACCGGATCGCGGCAATATAGGTGCCCAGCGTGAAGAACGCGGTGATGATCGTGGCCACGGCGGCCCCGGCCAGCCCCATTTCCGGCGCGCCGAGGTTGCCGTAAATAAAGGCGTAATTGGCCAGCGCGTTGACGAAAATGCCTAGCCCGGTGATCGCGGTGGCAAAGATCGGGCGGCCCAGCGCCGACACGAAATTGCGCAGCACCGCCGCCAGCAGCATCGGCACCATCGAAAACACGACCACGTTATTATACTGGTTGGCGAGCGCCATAATGCCCGCCTGCTGGCCCGACACACGCATGATCGGATCAAGCAGCAGGCACAGCCCCATCCCGCCAATCCCGGCGATCACCGCAAGCCATAATGCCATCCGCACCGAGCGCCGCACCGGGCGCAGTGCAGGCGCGCGTGCGCCGACCGATTCGGCAATCAGCGGCGCGACTGCACCGATCAATCCGGTCAGCGCCCACAGCACCAGCCCGAACAGCGACACCGCCAGCGCCGATCCAGCCAGTTCCTCCTCACCCAGCCGGGCGATGAAGATCACGTCGACCGCATAGGTCAGCATTTGCAGCAGATTGGCAGCCGCCAACGGCCCCGCCAGCCCCAGCGTGGCGCGCAGTTCCTGGCCCCAGGTGGGCGTGTTGAGGGGTATGGCCTGTTGCATGATCGTTCCGGTGCCCGCCGAAAGGCAGCCGGCCCCGATAGGCGCAGCCGCGATTCGGGGAAAGCACCAAAGCGGGCGCAGGGCGGAAAAGGCCGGTGGAGATGCAAAAAGGGCGGCACCATCGCTGGCGCCGCCCTCCCATCTGCGAGTGCTTCAAGACACCCGCAAAACTTAAGCGAAAGCTTACTTGAGCTCGACAGTGCCGCCGGCTTCTTCGATCTTCTTCTTGATCTCTTCGGCTTCGGCCTTGTTGATGCCTTCCTTGATCGCCTTCGGAGCCGATTCCACAAGGGTCTTGGCTTCGGTCAGGCCCAGACCAGTGATGGCGCGGACTTCCTTGATGACCTGAATCTTCTTCCCGCCGTCGCCGGTCAGGATAACATCGAATTCGGTCTGCTCTTCGACAGCTTCGGCAGCAGCGGCCGGGCCGGCGGCAACCGCAACCGCAGCAGCGGCGCTAACGCCCCATGCTTCTTCGAGCGCCTTGGCAAGATCAGCTGCCTCAAGCACGGTCAGCTTCGAAAGTTCTTCTACAAGCTTGGCAATATCAGCCATGATGGTTCACTCCAAATTTTGGCGGGGCCGGACACCATGTCCATAACCCCAAGATTGTGTCGTCTGACGAAAAACGTCTCTTAGGCTGCCTTGTCCGCATAGGCGGCGAAAACACGGGCGACCTTCGCGGCGGGCGCGGTAACGACCTGAGCGATTTTCGTCGCCGGGGCGTTGACCAGACCGATGAGCTTGGCGCGCAGCTCGTCGAGGCTCGGCATCGAGGCAAGCGCCCTGATCCCGGCTTCATCGAGCACCACCGAACCCATCGAACCGCCGACGATTTCAAGCTTGTCGTTCGTCTTGGCGAAATCGACAGCGGCCTTTGCAGCCGCGACCGGGTCTTTCGACCAGGCCAGCCCGACCGGGCCGGTGAACATATCATCCAGCCCGACATAGTCGGTGTTTTCAAGGGCGAGCTTGGCGAGACGATTCTTCGCAACCTTATAGGATGCACCAGCATCGCGCATCTTCGTGCGCAAGTCGGTGGACTGAGCCACCGTCATGCCGAGATTGCGGGTGACGACCACCACGCTGACCTCGTTGAAGACCGCATTGAGCTGGGCAACCGCGTCGGCTTTCTGCGAACGATCCATGCCATACTCCTTCACATTTGACCGTTCGGGATGGCTCCCGGACGATCGGCTACGTTTGTCCGCACGCGGAGCCGAGGCTCCGAACACGGGCGAGTCCGTCGAAAGGGAAGGAGGGTGTGCGCCAGCATCATGGCCAGCACGCGGGCGATTGCTTGCGCAAAATCGCCGGAATCTCGTTTCCCCGTCTAGGCTGGAAATTAAGAAGGCTCAATTGCCTTCACCAACTGTCTCGGACGGATGACCCCCGAAAGGGTCGGCAGGGCCATTAGCGACGGGGGGCGCAGAGTCAATCAAAAGCGTGAGAGCCCGATCTCCAACGTGTGAGCCCCCGCGCAGGCGGGGGTCTCAGTCGATGTAGCGCCATCCCGTCCGAGATCCCCGCCTTCGCGGGGACTCACATGGTTTCGCTACTCCCCTTCATAGGCGAGAAGATCGCCCGGCTGGCATTCCAGTTCGCGGCAGATCGCAGCGAGGGTGGAAAAACGGATCGCCTTGGCCTTGCCGGTCTTGAGGATCGAGAGGTTGGCGAGCGTCAGGCCCACGCGTTCGGCCAGATCTGTCAGGGTCATGCGGCGCGCGTGAAGCAGGTCGTCGAGTTTCACCATGATCCGGGTTCCTTCGATGTCATCGTTGATCGGGGGCATCAGACGGTTCCCTCCAGATCGGCGCGCATTGCAGTGCCGTGGCGGAAGACGCGGGCGAGGATGAACAGCGTGAGGACGAGAACGATGCCGCCAAAATCAACACCTGCGTCCACCGAAATCGCATCTTCCCCGGCAATGCTGGCAATATAGGTGCCAAGAATCGCAAGCGGGATGGCGGCAATATTGATGGCCAGCATGATCCAGCCCATCGCTGTCAGCCGATCAGCATTGGCGGGTATGAACGGGTCGCCTTCGCCAACACTGCGGACGATTGCCAGCATGGATTGGAAGAAGCGCCACGCGAGATACAACAGGGCTGCCACACCCGCGAGCAGCAGCGCGATCAGTGCCCGTATGTCGACTGTAAGCGGTGCGATCTCGGGCGCATCCACGAATTCGGCGCCGAAGATTAAAACGCCGGGAATGCAGATCACAACGATGATCCCGGCAAAGGCCAGCACCCCAACGATCAGCCAGATAATTGCCTTGGCGATGATCAGCAAAGGGTCGTTGGGTTGGTAGCGGTGGTTGCCCATGGTCATTATCCCCGGTTGGAGTGGGTCAATCATGCGATTTCAAAAGCGGCGTGCGGGACGTGAGTCTGCATAGGGGGCACGGCAACGATTGCACCGATTGATCCAAAGGCGAGGACGCAGGCGGCAACAACAGCAAGCGTGTGATTGAAAACATGGTTCATATCGATTTCCTTTAATGTTCACATCGTATGTCGATAAAATCCCTCTAACCCGATTCGCGGCTTATCGTCAATCAATAATATTGAAAAACGATATTTCAGGCGTTGTTTTTCGGTAAACCCGTCAAACTCGGCGCGATCATTCCCGCGCAGCGTTGACAGGCGCGGGGGGTAATCCTACATGGCGCTTTCTCGCTCGCTTCGAGCAGGACTGATTCATGCGCGGGTATCGGTCTGGGAATGGAAGCGGCGACACGCCATTTTCGCGACGCATGTTGAACGGCTGCTGCCAGTATCATTCTTCCAAGAGTGGTGCAGGGCACGCAGCGCTTGCGCGTCGCAATCGGCACCCATTCGCGCGGAACGACACGATATTTTCCTGTCCGCGCGGATAAGCTTCGCGCGGCCCAATCAAAGAGGCACATCTCCTCCATGGCAACCAAGGCGAAGACGCCCGTCACCCGCAGCCGCAAGGCCGAGGGCACCGCGAAAAAGCGCATCCGCAAGATTTTCGGCGACATCCACGAAGTCGTGCAGATGCCGAACCTGATCGAGGTGCAGCGCGAAAGCTACGAACAGTTCCTGCGGTCTGACAAGGCGACGGGCTATGTCTCCGGCCTCGAAAAGACCCTGCGTTCCGTGTTCCCGATCCGCGATTTCGCCGGCACTGCCGAGCTTGATTTCGTGCATTACGAACTCGAAGAACCCAAATACGACACCACCGAATGCCGTCAGCGCGGGATCACCTATGCCGCGCCGATGAAGGTGACGCTGCGCCTGATCGTGTTCGAAGTGGATCAGGAAACCGAAACCCGCTCGGTGCTCGATATCAAGGAGCAGGACGTTTACATGGGCGACATGCCGCTCATGACCGATAACGGCACCTTTATCGTCAACGGCACCGAACGCGTGATCGTATCGCAGATGCACCGTTCGCCGGGCGTGCTGTTCGATCATGATCGCGGCAAAACCCATTCGTCGGGCAAGCTGCTGTTTGCTGCCCGCGTGATCCCCTATCGCGGGTCGTGGCTCGATTTCGAATTCGACGCCAAGGACATCGTCAACGTCCGCATCGACCGCAAGCGCAAGCTGCCGGTCACCGCGCTGCTTTATGCGCTCGGCCTTGATGCCGAAGACATCCTGCAGCATTTCTATGACACGGTCGTTTGGGACCGCGCGAAAGACGGGTGGAAGATCCCGTTCGTGGCCGAACAATGGCGCGGGTCCAAGCCGACCTTCCCGCTGATCGACGCCGCCACCGGCGAAGAAGTGTTCCCCGCCGGGCAGAAGATTTCCCCGCGCGCTGCCAACAAGGCGGCCAAGGATGGCCTCGCTGATCTGCTGTTGCCGACCGAGGAAGTCGTCAGCCGCTATGCCGCGCGCGACATCATCGATGAAGGCACGGGCCGCATCTATATCGAAGCCGGTGACGAATTGACGCTCGAACATGTCGAGGCTTTCGACAAGGCCGGGATTGACCGGCTCGAACTGCTCGACATCGATGAAATCAACACCGGCCCGTGGATCCGCAACACGCTCAAGGTCGACAAGGCCGAAAACCGTGATGAGGGCCTCGAATCGATCTACAAGGTGATGCGTCCGGGCGAACCGCCGACGAAGGAAACTGCCGAGGCATTGTTCGAAGGCCTGTTCTTCGATGCCGAACGCTATGACC
This sequence comes from Porphyrobacter sp. MBR-49, assembly GCF_053628655.1. Classification (NCBI taxonomy): domain Bacteria; kingdom Pseudomonadati; phylum Pseudomonadota; class Alphaproteobacteria; order Sphingomonadales; family Erythrobacteraceae; genus Porphyrobacter; species Porphyrobacter sp. MBR-49. The sequence continues at coordinate 14,338 of NZ_JBRJGU010000008.1, read as the reverse complement.
TGTCGGCTGTGGGCCGCGTCAAACTCAACATGCGGCTTGGGCTTGATGCCGAAGACACCGTGACCACGCTGCGCAAGGAAGATATCCTGGCGGTGGTCAAGGAACTGGTCGGCCTGAAAGACGGCAAGGGCGACGTCGATGATATCGACAACCTCGGCAACCGCCGGGTGCGTTCGGTGGGCGAGTTGCTGGAAAACCAGTACCGCGTCGGCCTGCTACGCATGGAGCGCGCGGTCAAGGAACGGATGTCGTCGGTCGATGTCTCGACCGTGATGCCCAATGACCTGATCAACGCCAAGCCCGCCGTGGCCGCGGTGCGTGAATTCTTCGGCTCATCACAGCTGTCGCAGTTCATGGATCAGACCAACCCGCTGGGCGAAGTCACCCACAAACGCCGCGTTTCGGCTTTGGGCCCGGGCGGTTTGACCCGCGAACGCGCAGGTTTTGAAGTGCGCGACGTTCACCCGACCCATTATGGCCGGATCTGCCCGATTGAAACGCCCGAAGGCCCGAACATCGGTCTGATCAACTCGCTGGCTTCGTTCAGCCGAGTCAACAAATACGGCTTCATCGAAACCCCTTATCGCAAGGTGATCGACGGCAAGGTGACCGCCGACGTGATCTACCTCTCCGCGATGGAGGAGCAGAAGCACACGGTTGCGCAGGCTTCCGCCGAACTGAACGACGACGGCAGCTTTGTCGAAGAACTGGTTTCCGCGCGTCACAATGGCGACAACCTGATGGCGCCGCGTGAACACGTTACGCTGATGGATGTGTCCCCGAAACAGCTGGTTTCGGTGGCTGCATCGCTGATCCCGTTCCTGGAAAACGATGACGCCAACCGCGCGTTGATGGGATCGAACATGCAGCGCCAGGCGGTGCCGCTGGTCAAGGCCGAAGCCCCGTGGGTCGGCACCGGGATGGAAGAAACCGTGGCGCGCGATTCGGGCGCGGCGATTGCAGCCAAGCGCGGCGGGATCGTCGATCAGGTCGACGCCACCCGCATCGTGATCCGCGCGATCGGCGATGTCGAGCCGGGTCAATCGGGCGTCGACATCTACACGCTGCAAAAGTTCCAGCGGTCGAACCAGAACACCTGCATCAATCAGCGGCCGCTGGTGAAGGTGGGTGAAGTGATCGAGCAGGGCGATATTATCGCCGATGGCCCGTCGACCGATCTGGGTGAACTGGCGCTGGGGCGCAACAGCCTCGTCGCGTTCATGCCGTGGAATGGCTACAACTACGAAGATTCGATCCTGCTTTCGGAACGGATCGTGAAAGATGACGTGTTCACCTCGATCCATATCGAGGAATTCGAAGTCATGGCCCGCGATACCAAACTGGGGCCGGAAGACATCACCCGCGACATTCCCAATGTCGGTGAGGAAGCGCTGCGCAACCTCGACGAAGCCGGGATCGTCTATGTCGGGGCAGAAGTGCATCCGGGCGATATTCTGGTCGGCAAGATCACGCCCAAGGGTGAAAGCCCGATGACGCCGGAAGAAAAGCTGCTGCGCGCCATCTTCGGTGAAAAGGCGTCTGACGTGCGCGATACATCGCTGCGGCTGCCGCCGGGCGTGGCGGGCACGATCGTGGAAGTTCGGGTGTTCAACCGCCACGGGATCGAAATCGATGATCGTACCCGTGCGATCCAGAACGAGGAAATCGAACATCTGCGCAAGGATTGCGCGGATGAACGCAACATCCTCAACCGCGCGACCTATAATCGCCTGCACGACATGCTGCTGGGTCAGGTGGCAAGCGCCGCGCCCAAAGGCATCAAGAAAGGCGCCGAGATCACCGCAGAGATGCTCGACCAGATCGACCGCTACGAATGGTTCAAATTCGCAGTGGCCGATGATGGCCGCCAGTCACAGATCGAAGCGATCAAAGCGCAGTACGACGAAGCTGCCGCGCTGATCGATGCCAAGTTTGCCGACCGCAAGGAAAAGCTGGAACGCGGCGATGATCTGGCACCGGGCGTGCTCAAGATGGTCAAGGTGTTCGTGGCGATCAAACGCAAGATGCAGCCCGGCGATAAGATGGCCGGGCGCCACGGCAACAAGGGCGTGGTCAGCCGCATCCTGCCGGTCGAGGATATGCCGTTCCTCGCCGATGGGACGCCGGTTGATATCGTGCTCAATCCGCTGGGCGTGCCATCGCGCATGAATGTCGGGCAGATCTTTGAAACCCATCTCGGCTTTGCCGCGCGGGCGCTCGGCATGGATATCGCGGACAAGCTCGAAGAGTGGAAACGCGCCAATCCCCACGCGGCCGAAGACTATGCCAATGTGAAACCGCCCGAAGCCGTGATGGAACGGTTGAAGGATGTTTACGGCGAACAATATTTCGAAGACCTCGAAAGCCGTTCGACCGCCAGCATTGTCGAACTCGCCACCAATGTTTCCGCAGGCGTGCCGATGGGAACGCCGGTGTTTGACGGCGCGCGTGAACCCGACGTGTCGGAAATGCTGATCAAGGCCGGGATCGATTCCTCGGGCCAGTCGGTGCTGTATGATGGCCGCACGGGCGATGCGTTTGACCGCAAGGTGACGGTGGGCATCATCTATATGCTCAAACTGCACCACTTGGTCGACGACAAGATCCACGCGCGTTCGATCGGGCCCTACAGCCTCGTCACCCAGCAGCCGCTGGGCGGCAAGGCGCAGTTCGGCGGCCAGCGCTTCGGCGAAATGGAAGTCTGGGCGCTGCAAGCCTACGGCGCGGCCTATACCTTGCAGGAAATGCTGACGGTGAAGTCCGATGACGTGGTCGGGCGCACCAAGGTTTACGAAGCGATCGTCAAGGGTGACGATACCTTCGAGGCCGGCATTCCCGAGAGCTTCAACGTTCTCGTGAAGGAAATGCGCTCGCTGGGTCTGAACGTCGAACTGAAGTCGATCCTCGACGAAGATGACGCCGACCAGACCGATTACAGCGCGATTGCAGCGGAATAGGGCGCGGGGGTTTTGCCCCCGCCCCTTCGGCCCCGCGCCATCCGCCTTCGAGTTTTATCCCCCTAAGGGAACACAGTCATGAACGATCTTAGCAAATTCTCCAACCAGCTGGCCAAGCCTGAAACCTTTGACCAGATCCAGATCGGCATCGCCAGCCCCGAGCGGATTCGCTCGTGGTCCTATGGTGAGATCAAGAAGCCCGAAACCATCAACTACCGCACGTTCAAGCCCGAACGTGACGGGTTGTTCTGCGCGCGCATCTTCGGCCCCGTGAAGGATTACGAATGCCTGTGCGGCAAGTACAAGCGCATGAAGTACAAGGGCGTCGTTTGCGAAAAGTGCGGCGTTGAAGTCACCGTGACCAAGGTGCGCCGCGAACGCATGGGCCACATCGAACTGGCCGCGCCGGTTGCGCATATCTGGTTCCTGAAATCGCTGCCGAGCCGCATCGGCCTGCTGCTCGACATGCAGTTGAAGCAGCTTGAGCGCGTGCTCTATTTCGAAAGCTACATCGTCACCGAACCGGGCCTCACCCCGCTGGAGAAATTCCAGCTGATGACCGAAGACGAACTGCTCGAAGCGCAGGACGAATATGGCGAAGACGCCTTCACCGCCGATATCGGCGCGGAAGCCGTGCGCACCATGCTGATCCAGCTCGACCTTGAGGCCGAGCGTGATGCGTTGATGGAGGAGCTCGCCACCACCAAGTCGCTGCTCAAGCCCAAGAAGATCATCAAGCGGCTGAAAGTGGTCGAAAGCTTCATCGATTCGGGCAACCGCCCCGAATGGATGATCTTGGAAGTGATCCCGGTCATCCCGCCCGAACTGCGCCCGCTGGTGCCGCTGGATGGCGGCCGCTTTGCGACCTCGGATCTCAATGACCTCTATCGCCGCGTCATCAACCGCAACAACCGTCTGAAGCGCCTGATTGAACTGCGCGCGCCGGACATCATCGTGCGCAATGAAAAGCGGATGTTGCAGGAAGCGGTCGATGCGCTGTTCGACAATGGCCGCCGTGGCCGCGTCATCACCGGCACCAACAAGCGCCCGCTGAAATCGCTGTCTGATATGCTCAAGGGCAAGCAGGGCCGCTTCCGCCAGAACCTGCTTGGTAAGCGTGTCGATTATTCGGGCCGTTCGGTGATCGTTACCGGGCCGGAACTGAAGCTGCACCAGTGCGGCTTGCCCAAGAAGATGGCGCTCGAACTGTTCAAGCCGTTCATCTACGCGCGGCTCGATGCCAAGGGCCTGTCGATGACCTTGAAGCAGGCCAAGAAGTGGGTCGAAAAGGAACGCAAGGAAGTCTGGGACATCCTTGACGAAGTGATCCGCGAACACCCCGTCATGCTCAACCGTGCGCCGACGCTGCACCGCTTGGGCATCCAGGCGTTTGAACCCGTGCTGATCGAAGGCAAGGCGATCCAGTTGCACCCGCTAGTGTGTGCAGCCTTCAACGCCGACTTTGACGGCGACCAGATGGCCGTCCACGTGCCGCTTTCGCTCGAAGCCCAGCTGGAAGCGCGCGTGCTGATGATGAGCACGAACAACATCCTTTCGCCCGCCAACGGCAAGCCGATCATCGTGCCGTCGCAGGACATGGTTCTGGGGATCTACTACCTTTCGATGGAGCGGCAGGAAAAGCACCCTGAATACCTCGAAAACGCCGATGGCACCAAGGTCGAGCGGCTCCAGCGTTTCTCCGACATGGCCGAAGTGCATCAGGCGCTGGAAACCAAGGCGGTCACGCTCCACACCAAGATCATCGCCCGCGTTCCGCAGGCCGATGAACATGGCAAGGTGGCGATGCAGCGGTTTGAAACGACGCCGGGCCGGATGCTGATTGGCGAATGTCTGCCCCAAAACCACAAGGTGCCGTTCGACATCATCAACCGCCTGCTGACCAAGCGGGAAATCGCCGACGTGATCGATCAGGTGTATCGCCACACCGGCCAGAAGGACACGGTGCTGTTCGCCGACGCGATCATGAGCCTCGGCTTCCGCTACGCGTTCAAGGCCGGGATCAGCTTTGGCAAGGATGACATGATCATCCCCGACGCCAAGGTGAAGATGGTGGATGAGACCAAGGAACTGGTGGCTGGGTATGAACAGCAATATCAGGACGGTCTGATCACCCAGCAGGAAAAATACAACAAGGTTATCGACGCCTGGTCGAAGTGCGGTGACATGGTTGCCGACGCGATGATGGCCGAGATCAAGGCAACCCCGATCGACGCGGACGGCAAGGAAGCGCAGATCAACTCGATCTACATGATGAGCCACTCCGGCGCGCGTGGTTCGCCGGCGCAGATGAAGCAGCTGGCCGGGATGCGCGGGCTGATGGCCAAGCCTTCGGGCGAGATCATCGAAACCCCGATCATTTCGAACTTCAAGGAAGGTCTGACCGTTCTTGAATACTTCAACTCCACCCACGGCGCGCGCAAGGGCCTCGCGGATACGGCGTTGAAGACGGCGAACTCGGGCTACCTCACCCGCCGTCTGGTCGATGTGTCGCAGGATTGCGTCATCACCGAAGAAGACTGCAAGACCGAAAACGCGCTCGAAATGCGCGCTATCGTGCAGGGCGGCAGCGTGATCGCGTCGCTGGGTGAGCGCATTCTGGGCCGCACCGTGGCGGAAGATGTCCTCAACGCTGCAACCGGCGAAGTCATCGTCAAGTCAGGCACCCTGCTTGACGAAGCAATGGTGGTGGATATCGAGGCGGCTGAAGTTCAGTCGGCGAAGATCCGTTCTCCGCTGGTGTGCCAGGCAGAACAGGGCGTGTGCGCGAGCTGTTATGGCCGTGACCTTGCCCGCGGCACCCCGGTCAATATCGGTGAAGCCGTCGGTGTTATCGCGGCGCAATCGATCGGTGAACCCGGCACGCAGCTGACGATGCGGACGTTCCACATCGGCGGCGCGGCGCAGATCAACGAAACCAGCCATCTTGAGGCGATTTCGGAAGGCCGCGTCGAATTCCGTGACATGCCGACCATCAGCGACAAACGCGGCCGCATCCTCAGCTTGGCCCGCAATGGTGAAATCGCGGTGATCGATGCCGAAGGGCGCGAGCGCGAGATGCACAAGGTGCCCTATGGTACGGTGCTGATGTTCAAGCATGGCGACCATGTGAAGATCGGTGATCGGATTGCCGAGTGGGATCCGTTCACCCTGCCGATCATCACCGAACAATCGGGCGTGGTGAAGTATCAGGACTTGATCGAAGGCATCACGCTCGAAGAACAGCTTGATGATGCCACCGGCATTGCCCAGCGCGTGGTGACAGAAAACCGCGCTACGGGACGCAAGAAGAAGGAAGACCTGCGTCCGCGTATGACCTTGCTTGCCGAAGGCGAGGGCGAGACCGAAGCGGCGCGTTATATGCTGGCTCCGGGCACCACGCTTTCGGTCGAGGATGGCCAGACGGTTGAAGCCGGCGACATCGTCGCCCGCGCCAGCCGCGAAGCCGCCAAGACCCGCGACATCACCGGCGGTCTGCCGCGTGTGGCCGAACTGTTCGAAGCGCGTATGCCCAAGGACGTTTCGGTGATCGCCAAGATTTCCGGCCGGATCGAATTCGTCCGTGAATACAAGGCGAAACGCAAGATCGCAATCATCCCCGAGGAAGGGGATCCAGTGGAATACCTGATCGCCAAGACCAAGGTGATTGATGTGCAGGAAGGCGACTACGTGAAGAAGGGGGACACCCTTGTTTCCGGATCGCCCAACCCGCATGATATCCTTGAGGTGATGGGTGTCGAGGCCTTGTCCGAATACATGGTCGACGAAATCCAGGAAGTGTACCGGCTTCAGGGCGTGAAGATCAACGACAAGCACATCGAGGTGATCGTTCGCCAGATGCTGCAAAAGGTTGAAATCACCAATGGCGGCGATACCACCCTGCTGCCGGGTGAACAGCTCGATCTGGCGGAAATGCTGGAATATAATGCCAAGCTGGGCAAGGGTAAGCAGCCCGCTGAAGGGGTGCCGATCCTGCTCGGGATCACCAAGGCAAGTCTGCAGACCCGCAGCTTCATCTCGGCGGCCTCGTTCCAGGAAACCACCCGTGTGCTGACGCAGGCGGCGGTTGAAGGGAAGAAGGACACGCTGGTCGGGCTGAAGGAAAACGTCATCGTTGGCCGCCTCATCCCCGCCGGTACCGGCGCGGGCATGAACAGGTTGCGCGTGACCGCCAACAGCCGCGACGCTGCGCTGAAGGCTGCGTGGAAAAAGCAGCAGGATGCGCTCGCCGCCAGCGGCCAGCGCGAAGCTGAACCCGCAGCGGACGCAGTTGGCTCGGAAGAGAAGATGAAGGCAGCGATGGCGGCGATGGCCGGTGCGGCCCCCGCATCGGATATCGAGGACGCTGGCGAGGAGTAATCCACCCCAGCGTTATTGCGATCCATGAATTGCCCCGCTGGAGCCAATGCTCCGGCGGGGCTTTTCTTTGCCAGTATCTTTGCCAATGTGCGCAGCGGGCCGCGCTCAGGGCATATAATGCTATTGCAACGCACTCGCAATTAAGCTAGCTATGCGGTCATCAATTCACACGTAGCACAAGCGAGGCTCCATGTCCCGGCCCCACACCCCCACCGCCACCGCGCGCACCATCATTGCCGCTTTGGCGCAGCCACCGCGGGCCGACGCGCTGGGGCCGATTGCGAGCCGCTTCATCCACGCATTGCGGTTGATCGCGCTGCACGATCGGATCGGGCGCGATCCGGTGCCCGAATTGGCAATCCGCCTGCAGGGGGTCGACGTGGCGGCAAAGGCGCTGATGCTGGCGCAGGAAATCGCTGCGAGTTGGCCGGAAAACATCCAGGCCTCGCGTTTCTGCTGCGGCTTGCTCAGCCATGATGAGGCGACCATTGGCGCGTTTGTGGATGCGGCTGCTGCGGGCGACCGCGTGGGCTTTGAAGCTGCGCTGACGGGATTGATCCGGGCCGACCGGATGCATCGCCTGTGGGAAGGCGCGCTAGCGCTGGTCGCGGCGGAGATGCGAATGGTGTGAACGCTTGCGGGCGGGCGGTGTGCGCTTTACCGCTTTCGGCCATGACCACTGCACCCACCACCACCCGTTTCGCCCCGTCGCCCACTGGCCGCCTGCATGTCGGCAATATCCGCACCGCGCTGCATAACTGGATGCTGGCGCGCCAATCGTCGGGCACCTTCATCTTGCGGATCGACGACACCGACGCTGCCCGCAGCCGGGAGGATTATGTCGACGCCATCCGCGCGGATCTGGCGTGGCTAGGCCTCGACTGGGACCGCGAAGAGCGCCAATCCTTGCGGTTAGACCGTTACGAGGCAGCCTTTGCCGCTTTGCAGGCCGCCGGGCGGATCTACGCCTGCTATGAAAGCGCGCAGGAACTGGAAGTGAAACGCAAGATCGCGCTGGGACGCGGGTTGCCACCGATCTATGATCGCGCCGCGCTGGATTTGTCCGACGATGAGCGCGCCGCCAAACACGCCGAAGGCATCGCCCCCCACTGGCGTTTCCTGCTCGACCACGCCGAGCCGATCGCATGGGATGATGCCATTCGCGGGCCGCAAAAGTTCGATGCGGCGCAGCTATCCGATCCGGTCATACGCCGCGCCGATGGTTCGTGGCTCTATATGATGCCAAGCGCGGTCGACGACATTGATATGGGCGTTATGCAGGTGCTGCGCGGCGAAGACCACGTTTCCAATACTGCAGTGCAAATTCAGATATTTACCGCACTTATTGCTGCGGGCTTTGCTGCAGCAAATGGTGCAGCAAAATGCGTTCCGGAATTCGCGCATGAAGCGCTGCTGGTGGGGCGTGAAGGCAAGTTGTCGAAGCGTCTCGGCTCGCTTGGCTGCGATGCCTTTCGCGAACGCGGGATTGAACCCGAAGCGATCATCGCATTGCTGGCGCGGCTCGGCACGTCGCAGCCGGTTGAACCCATTGCCGATCGGGCTGCGCTGATTGCCGGTTTCGACCTGTCGACCTTTGGCCGCGCGCCCGCCAAGTTTGACGACGAAGACCTCGATCGTCTCAACGCAGCGATCGTCCACCAACTGCCCTATACGGCGGTTCAGCATCGGCTTCCGCAGGGCATGGACGAGGCTGGGTGGCATGCGATCCGGCCCAATCTGGCGCATGTCGATGAGGTGGGCGAATGGTGGCGGCTGGTGACTGGCCCGATCACCCAAGGAGATTTCACACCAGAGGACAAAGCCTTTCTGGCCGACGCCGCACGGCTGCTGACGTGGGACGAAAACCCCTGGGCCGCGCTCACCACGGCGCTGAAGCAAGCCACGCAGCGCAAGGGCCGGGCGTTGTTTCTGCCGTTGCGGCAGGCGTTAACCGGCATGGATCACGGCCCCGATATGGGCGAACTGCTACCCTTGATCGGTGAGGCGGAGGCCCGCAGAAGGCTGCAATCGGCAGCTGGTTGAAATACCCTTAGTGCCGGTGCCGCGTCTGGCCCGCAACCCCGTTTCAACTGTGCCGGAATAGAGTCACAGCCAGCCCCGCCAGCTGCGGGATACGGTATCGTGGATGCAGTGCCCCTGTCCGAAGAAAATGCAGGGGCCGCACCCCCTCGTGGCCCCATAAACCACCCCGCATTTTGCCAACCCTTAGCTGCCGCCACAAGAACCGACGCAAAAGCGCGAGGATTGCGTTGACAGCCACCCCTCCCCACAGCTATTGGCCCGCCCCTACCCAGCTTCCGGCACCAATGACCGGTCGCAACCGTGCCCAGATGGCGGAATTGGTAGACGCACCAGCTTCAGGTGCTGGCGCTCGCAAGGGCGTGGAGGTTCGAGTCCTCTTCTGGGCACCATTTTCCTATACACAGATGTACGTGTGCGGTTGCTAAAGCCGCGGAAAACCGCCATATTCTTGCTTCAAACGTCCACGCTCGTTCAGCCATGTTTGCCCAGAATCGGGGGTTTCATGGGGTTCAGGAAGGGGTCCAAACCCCAGAATCAGCCTGCAGAACGAGGATTTCTGAAAGCGAGACCCCCAATGGCTCTCACTGATGTGCAAATTCGCAAAGCAATTCCGTCGGATAAGCAATATAAGCTGACTGATAGTGGCGGCCTTAGCCTGCTGGTTCGTCCTACGGGAACCAAGAGTTGGATCTGCAAGCTCACCATCCACGGCAAAGAGCAAAGACTCACCTTCGGCACCTACCCGCAGATGACGCTCAAAGAAGCCAGGAGCCGTCGTGACGAGGTGAAGCTCGAAATGATGCGAGGCGGAAACCCGATCCAGCGTCGACGCGACGAGAAGCTGGCAGCTCAACTCAGTGCGGGCAACCTGTTCGAGGACATCGCCGAGGAGTTCATTGCAAAGCGTGAAGCTGAGGAAGTTGCTCCGGCCACATTGAAGAAGCTGCACTGGTACTTGGAGCTTCTCCGCAAGGGCATAGGCAAGCGACCGATAGCAGAGATCAAGCCGCAGGAGCTCCTAGCCACGCTCAAGAAGATCGAGCGGAAAGGCTATCGCGAAAGCGCAAAGCGGGCTCGGTCGTTTGCCAGCCAGGTATTCAGGTATGGTGTCATGACCGGGCGGTGTGATGCAGAGGTGTTCGACGAAGTCTGGTTCAAGTGGCTTGTCGCCAAGGCCATCATCTTCCGCAGCTTGGAAAAACTGGTCCCTCAACAGCCTTGGTATGCCGGGGGATATCGTGCGAACATCGTCACATACGCATTCTCCAAGGTCGTGCATGACGCCCAGCTCAGGAAGCGGGTTCTCGACTTGGATCAGGTGTGGCGGCTCCAACGTGTGCCGGCAATGCTTGAGAGGGCGTTAACTTTCGCTGCCGAAGCGGCCAGGCTTCGGCACTGGGACGGGTCCGGATGAATGAAGTAATGCCCGTCCTTGGAAATGTGGCTCGTCACTGTCGTTGACGGTGCATGCCACATCTGCACTCGGAAGCGGTCGGCAAACTTGCCGCTCGTCCAACTTCTGTGTTCGGGAGCGAGAGCTTGTGGGAAGTCTTCTGCTTTTGGGGATCGCCCGAAAACCTCAGCGAACACGGAAGCGAATGCGTACCTAGCTAGGTCTGCAGCCATGTGCCCCCTACTCTCATGGTTCGGGAGTACCGGAAGACAATCGTCAATCAACCAGTCTGACAGTGCGTTATTCGCGAGAGGCGCGAGCTGCCTGCTGATACGAGGCGGGACTTCGCCACTCTCGACAAGCCTTTCCGCCTGTGCGGTCAATCGGCTGGAGACTTCAGAAAGCCATGTTCCGTCAACACGGCATGCTTCACTTGCGTCCCTGTAGGCATGCTCCACGATGTTGCGCCAAGCTTCATCCGCATCAGAGGATCTGCTGATGCCACTTCGAAGCCGGGGCATTCCGTGCAGTACGTCTTCAACGGTCAACCGATTTTCGGCCGGCTGAAGCTTCATGGGGGCCACGCGATCACGTTCGCAACGCTGATAGACGTCTTTGCGGATGCCGAGGAAGATGACACGGTGACGGCACTGCGGGACTCCGAAACTTTCGCTGCGGATGATGTGAGCCGAGGCGCCGTCCCGATCGTCACCGGCAAGGGGGATCAAAACGTAGCTGTCCGGGGTCCCACCGGCACCACGGAGATCGGTCACGATCTGATCGATCAGCCGCACACCATTGACCTTCGCAGACAACATCCCTTTGACGTTCTCCATGACGAAGGCGACCGGTTGAGTCAGGCCCACGATCCTGATGTACTCGCGATACAGAAAATGCCTGTGATCGGAGGCGGCGTCGTAATCGCCGATCCCTTTGTTCCGGGCTCGACCGACAAGCGAATACGCCTGACAGGGTGGTCCTCCGATAAGGATAGGAGACTTCTGACTTCTGTGGGTCACAGGAAGTTCGGAAAACAGATAGATGGCCAGAGGTTCGACACCGCTTCGCACAAGGGATTCGCTCAGCCCCCTGCTTGCGAGGTGTGTCCTGAAACCGCAGCTGAATTCTTGATGCCGTTGAAGCGCTGTGGTTGGCATTGCCTGTGGATGTGTTAGCGGTGATGATGCCAGCCAATGCCCCTCTAGTCCTAGCCCGAGACACGAACCTTCTTCACAAAAAAGTCCCGGGGTTCCATTGGGGGTTCAAAGCTTACAAGTCCTACAAATTAGATTTTAAATTAGATCTATAAGGGTTTCGTTCGAGTGCCTCTTCTGGCACCATTTGTTCTTCCGGATGCATCCACAGATGTCCGGAAAGTCCTGGAAATCAGCGGTTTTTGGCTGTTCCGTTCGTGATCGGTTTCCTTCCAAAGAAGCAGACCAAAACTGCTGCGTTTCAGGGATTGAACCTAATGATATCCTCATTCGGGAAATAGCGCAGATCAACTCCCAAATCACGCAAGGCCGCAAAACTCACCAGTCCCTGATCTGGCAATCGTGACGAAGCCTGCGCTTTGCCGATGGCTTGCTGTCCCATGATCGTCCTGACTGCTTCTGCATCGAGCAGCAAGTTGCCCTCCCCCGCTATGGTGATATCGATGTTGCCGATGAGATCGGTGCCAGCATAAATCGGCTTGTTCACGGTGAGTTGGCCGTCAACATCTGACCGTTGACGAAGCTTCAGGCTGTCCAGTTCATCTAGGGAAAAATCGACCGGCATCAGCGATAACAGGCGAGTTTCGGTTTTTGGCAGCGCTTCAGAGCCGCTGATCGGTTTTTCTGGATCGCGCCCCGTCGGCTCTTGTGTGGCGGGGGCCAACGACACTGCGCGTGCCGCCGTCGCGTCGCCTTGTTTCGCAGCCTGTTCCAAATCGAGGTCGTCGAGCCTGAACCGGATGCCGTCCGAGCTGGAAAACTGATGCAGCATCAGTCCCACTTGTGAGCGAAGGTCAATATTGGCCCCAAGCAGCATAACGGGAATGAGCACAATCAGCAGCAAGGCCATGAAGACCTCATCCCAGCTGTAGCTGTTGTGCTGACTTTTAGCCGCCATTCTTTCCCAACGTGGCCCAATCCAGACCGTTCGAATCAGGTTCGCTCCGGCCGGAATGGTTAACACCCAAGCGTTGTTTCAGCTTACCCTTCGTCAAATTCAACGTCTAGCACCGAAAGCAATCCCATCTGCATAACTGACCATACGCTCGCTTTCCCTCAACCAAGATGTTCGATTTGTCCAGCGTAGCGCTTCTCTTTAGTATCAGTTATTACGCCATTTTTTGATCATCTCAATGCTTTGGCTGGCATTCAGGCTGCCCGAGGTGGCTTTGTTTACACTCCCCGAGCGGCTGTCCATAATCAGGACACCATGCGTTCTGAAACCGACGAGTTTGTTTACAGTTTGTAAATTCAAGTTAACATCGCACCATAACAAACTGAGTCGCGGCGCACGTATCCCGTATCGGGTCACAAGCGATCTTCGTAAGCGGATCGGCTTGTTTGGATTCCCCGTAGGGTAAAGTGTGCCGGTGGCTTTGCCAGCGCTTGGGACCATGTCCCAAACGGCGCAAGAGGGGGTAAGAATGAACGAAGAACTGGGCGCCTTTGAGGGCGATTCGTACAGTGTCGACGAGGGGTCTTCGCAAGCGTCGCTCGCAAGCCTGCAACTGCAATCCTCGCGGCAAGCCAATCAGTTGACTCAAGCCGCAGCAGGCAATGTTGTAGTCCTCAATGAAGGGCAGACGATCGAACGGCTGGAGGCTGATGGCCCCGACCTCGTGATCGTCTTGACCGATGGATCAAGGATTGTGGTGCCGGACGGCATCATTCTGGTTCCGCAGATCATTGTTGACGGCACGCCGATCCCACCCGCCAACGTCGCGGCCCTGCTGGTTGGGAACGAACCAGAACCGGCCGCTGGCCCCAATCCCAGTTCTGGTGGTAACTTTGCAGTAGATCCAGGTGACATTCAGGCTGCCTTCGATCTGGGAGACCTGCTGCCCTATACCGAACTTCCCGTCAGGCTCGAACTTGAAGAAGAAGTCATCCCGGCTCTGTTGCCCGATGATGATGACGAAGTTACGATATTCGGCCTGGACAACGATACGCCCGAGGCGGTGCTTGACGAAGGCGCTCTGGCCAACGGGTCGGACGGCATTGGTTCGCTGAACGAAGGCGGAACCTTCTCGGTCGATGCGCCTGATGGGCTCGCCAGCGTTCAGGTCAATGGCGTGAACGTAGTGGCCGGCGGAGCATTCGCTGGCCCGGTCGAGATTGCAAATAACGGGATATTCTCAGTGACTATCACGGGCTGGACGCCGGTGTTCGCTGCGAACGGGACGACAGTTATCGGCGCGACATTTGATTACAGCGTCACGCTGCTGAACAACACCACCGCGCACCCCGCCGCAGGCGAGGACAGCGTGTTCGACAGCTTCACCGTGGTGGTCACCGATACCGATGGCTCCGATGCCAATGCCAGCCTTGATGTGCGGATCATCGATGATGTGCCG